>NZ_JBBKBF010000091.1:0-10531 GCF_037892625.1 Phocaeicola sp. ICN-14070
ACCGGTGATGAGTACAGCCCAGGCTATTGCAGGTTTGGCACCAGGTGGAAAAGATAAGATTTGATAGAGATATCAATCGAAAGCTCTTTTCTGTTTATCCAAATCTTTATGAAGGCTTCCTGTACAATGTCTTGAGACAAGGTATCCGACTTGGTGAGTTTAAACACAAAACTATAAAGAAGTGCCGAATACTTATTATAAAGTTGTGTATAAGCTTTCTCTGAATTAGCCTGTAATTCACTGATTAAATCCTTAATGTCAAAATCATCTGTAGTATCCATATTAACAGAGAAATTTCAGTTCTACTGCAAAAAAAAGGAAAAGCATGTTTGAGATTTCCTCAAGACCATACTTGACCAATGACTTAGCCTTTCGTCTATGCTTCAGTATTTTTTATCGGTTTAACGTATATGTCTTTATGTTCATCAACGGGATACGCCCATATAAGAGCAGTGCAGACCATCGCAAACAGACGCGCGATGCGCTCTCTGTCGCGCAGGTGAGTGCCTTCGATGTGAAATGCTTTATGAGAAGCACATTATTATACATAATAAGTATATTCGGATAGGTGTCAATGGTTTGCCTACCCGAACATTACGTTGATTATTTATCATAAATACGCCAGTTGGCGGAATTAAATGAATAAAGAATCATGCATGAAAGGTTTTACATATTAATTGATATTTAGTAAATTAAAGGTGAAAAAGCTTTTAATTAACAAATATTGTATGCAAAACCTTTTTGCAATATTCGCAAAAATCCTGATTATATGCAAGCAAGAAGCTTGCAATTTAGTCAATAAATAAGGAATTGTGTCAAGATGAAGAGGAGTAGTTCCCAAATTTACAGACCTTGAAGTATTGGCTTTGCACATCGCTATCGCAAGGATAAATGCCTGTCCTTGATAAGACAAGCTCAAACCACCAACAAATCCGTCACGGCGGGCAAGCTTGTAACGGATGCACAAACAGCAAAGCCGAAGTTCCTCTGCGAGAGAGTGAGCTTCGGCTTTTATGAAGAAAAACAGAGAGTTACTTTTGTAAGGTGTGGTTAAATCTTTGTGAAGCGATGTCAGCATGGTTAACAACCCATACAGGTTTCAGGTGTTTACTGAATTTCCCCGGTAAAAGTGGTTACACTTTGCGGCAAAAATTCCAAAGTACTTCCTGTAATTGTACCTTCCGACCATTGTTTGTCGGCTGTGGTAATATAATTTCTCAGCGAACCTTTTACAACTTTACCATTTTCAAGCAGAAGTTGAGACGTTAGCTGCCTGTCGGTGGGATTGACCACAACGATGGTGAATTGGTTGCCATAACGGAAGGACGAAACTTTTACTTCTTCAGGAAGTCCGTTCGGCTGGTTGCCCATACCTCGGCTTCCACGTGGAATGTAACGCGTATAGTTCCCAAACGTGTCGTATCGTTTGGTTTTGATGAAGCTGCCCTCTTGCTGATTCAAGACGATCAGACTTTCATTGGTCTTGGTGGGTTGTGCTCCCAACCACCAGATAATGGCACTGACTTGTGCCTCCATCAGATACTCATGGAAAGCAGTAGCCCAGCGCAGCCCATCCTCCATGGAAACATCCAGCGGGGTGATGTCGCTTATTTCGGTAACCCACATCGGAATATTCCGTTTTACAGCCTCTTCAAAGGGAACGATGGGAGTGCGTCTCAATTCTGCCGGAAGCGGAATCGTATCGGGCAATACATAACCATGTCCGGCTGCAATGATATTATTTTCGGGCATATCAGCATGAGTCTGCAGCACGTTGTTGACAAAGTCGGCCGATGAAATCATTTTAAGCCGGTCGAATACAGTTGACCAGGCCGGATTTTCACCGAACAGTACCTTGACTTCCGGGTTCCTTTTTTGCAGGGTAGGTAGCAAGTTGTGCTGGATAAAGTCGCCCATCTCTTGAGGAGTCCATAAACAGGAATTCCAAGGAGCCGCATATCCCGGCTCATTGGAGGGTGAAACTGCATAGATGGGAATTCCGGCTTTGTTATACGCTTCACAGAAATCGGCTAAGTAGTCTGCATAATGCTGATAATGTTCACTTTTCAGCTTTCCTTGAGATGCCGGATACAATTCGGTAGCCCGATTCCCTTCTTTCATCCATGCGGGAGGACTCCACGTAGAGAAGGTGAACCGTACTTCGGGATACTTCTGCTGCACATGCGAGGTGAGCCAAAATTGTCCCCGGCGCAGTAAATCATTCCGCTCTATTTTTTCAGGGTGCTGAGCCACGTGCAGACTGGTGTCGGAAGCAGTGGCAAAGTCTGCCTGAAGTTCACCGGTGGCATAGTGAGGAAAAATCTCTCCCCTGAGAATGTTGACATTTAATCCCTCAGACGAGAAAAGTGCATCAAGTACTTGTTCCCGTTGCGGGAAAATGAACACATCGTCTGCCCAATCTGCTTCGCCCACACCAAATCCGTCGATTGTTTGGCGCAAGTCGTTACACCGGAGGGTGATGGAACCGGTGGGTTGTGCAGGGAGCGGAAGTGCTCCCTGCAGCATACCACATGCCAGTATTAATTTTGCATATCGCTGAAATTTCATACGCATTGTTTTTTATTGAACCGAGCCGACATAGGTTACCACGCTCATAGCGGGAACGGTAATCGGATACATGTTCGATTCATCTTTAGTTATTGTACTTTCTTTCCAGTTCTGTTCGGCATCTGTGGTGTATGCCTTTAACTCCCCGATTGGTCTGCCGCCTTTCACCTGGAGGGTAGTTGTGATCGGTTCTTTCGATTTGTTTACTGCCACCATGACATATTCCCGATTATTCTTGAATGCAGTCAGTAACAACTTTCCGGTAGTAGAGATAGGCTTGTCGGTACGGATTTGCTTGCTGCCTACTTTCACGTAGCGCGTGTAATTGCCATACGTATAAAACCGTTTTGGAATCTGGAAGTTGCCTTGTTCCAGTTTGATGAGGCTTTCATTCGTATCGGTATATCTGGCTCCTGTCCACCAGCATACAGCATTGACATGTGCATTGGCGAGGTATTTATGGAAGACCTCTGCCCAGTGGATGGCGTTGTCCATAGAACCGTCATAATTGTCGAGCGCAGAGCTGATTTCTGTCAGCCATACTTTCAGACCTTGGTCAACAGCCTTGTCATAAGGTACGATAGGAAATTCATACGGAATGCGTGGAATGTTATATCCGTGACCTGCTGCAATATCTGCATATTTAATAACATCAGGATTAGCCTCCATTACGTTTTCGGCATACTTCTTGGCTGAAACCACATTGAATGCTCCGAGTGCCAGTGTAGACCATTGAGCCAGTTCTCCGAAGATGATTTGCGGGTTCACTGACTGCTTTTCGAATGTCGGCCCCATGTAGTTGGCAATAAAGTCGGCGAGCTGTTCGGGCGACCATTTACATGAGTTCCAGTTAGCCTCGTAGTTTGGTTCATTGACCGGTGATATGGCATAAATATCCATTCCGGCTTCTTTGTAGGCTTGTACGAACTGAACCAGGTAATCGGCAAACATCTGGTAATATTCTTTTTTCAGCGAACCATGTGAAGCAAAGTTATCTTCAGTGATGTAGCCGTCTTGTTTCATCCATGCGGGAGGACTCCAGGTGCTGAAGAACAGCTTATCTACATGATATAATTGTTTGGCTTGTTGAGTAACCCATAATTGTCCTCTTCTTTTCAGTTCGTTGGTTTCAGCTTGCTGGAAATAAGGGTCACCAAGCGGCATGTCCGTTCTTACATCCGTATCAAAAGAAGTGTCACCTTCCTTCATCCAGTAATGCGGGAAAATTTCTCCGCGGAGCATACTTATATTCAACCCATCTTTGCCGAAAAGCAAATCCATGACTTCTTTTCTTTTGGGATGAGTGAAAATATCGGCGGCACAGTCGGCTTCAGCTATACCGAAGCCGTCTAATTCCTGTCCCTCTTCATTCCATTCTATCACCACATTTTTTGTGAACAAACCGCGTGTTTCGGCAGTTGGTTCATCTTGGGTCATAACCTCGGGCTCATCTGTTTGCGAGCAGGAGAAAAGCAGACCCAAAAGGGCTGTCAGATAAAAAGCCTTTTTCATAATGTTGTTTTTTAAAGGTTATAGTTCACTGTTTAAGTGTTGTCTTTGGATTACTTGGCTACGTCCCACCAGATACGGGTGTTCAAGTTGTCGGCTCCCTGTTGCTGGACAGCCTGCTCAACGTTTGCTTTGTTGATGGTATATTCATCAATGGCATACGGCAAGCGTCGGGGTATCTGTCCGTTGCTTTCATTGCCTGCATAATGGGTAGGAGTCAGTTTAGGATAGCCGCAGCGACGCCAGTTGGCATAACTTTCATACCCGTTCATGAAGGTAGTAACCCAGTATTCATTACCCAGTACCTCCAGCTTTTCTTCTTGCGAAGCAGCATTTGCGAAAAGGTTTTGTGCCAGATAGTCGTCTACTTGCTGTTCAGAGATGCTTACACCGTAAGCCTCTTTCTGCTCCTGCATAGAAAGGCGGATGGCTTCTTTATAGAGAGCTTCCGGGTCGCCTGCTACCCAGTTGCGCAGAGCAGCTTCAGCCTGAAGCAACTTACTCTCACTCGGCATAAGCAGCAGGGTAGGTGCATCTTCGCGCAAGATTACGTTTGTATTGAAGTTTGAGTAATCTTCAAGTTTGCCGGTATAGTCGG
The DNA here is from genome assembly GCF_037892625.1 of Phocaeicola sp. ICN-14070. Lineage (NCBI taxonomy): Bacteria > Pseudomonadati > Bacteroidota > Bacteroidia > Bacteroidales > Bacteroidaceae > Phocaeicola > Phocaeicola sp. ICN-14070. The sequence goes on from NZ_JBBKBF010000091.1 coordinate 4,676, forward strand.
AATTGGTACTGATGGTATTTTTATCATAACCGTTAGGAAGACCTTTCTGGACACTTGGGTCAGCATTGCCGTCTTTCAGCGAGCAGAATACAGCGATACGAGGGTCTTTGGTAGCTTGCAGATGATTCATAAAAGTCTGGCTTATTTTCACCTTACCCTGTCCGATGTAGTCGTCTTTCTGGAAGCGTAAAGCCACCGGATTCTTGTCTTCATCACGTCCGCCGGCAATGTGTTTCACCCGGCACATATCTTTCGCTTCACTCATGATGCCTCCCTCAATGGCAGCTTTAGCAGTGGCTTTTGCCAAATCCGGATTCACCTTGCTCAGGCGCATTCCGAGGCGGAGTAGCAGGGAGTTGCCGAACTTTTTCCACTGGTCGATGTCGCCGTTATAGAATAAGTCGCCTTCAATAGCAGGCTTATCGGCATTGAGCAGGCTGATACCTTCTTTTACCTGATCTATCAAATCGGCGTAGATAGATTCCTGTGTATCGTATTTCGGTTTGTAGATATTCTGACGGAATCCGTATCCAGCTTCAGTATAGGGTACATTTCCGTACAAGTCGGTCATCCGTTGAAAGAGGAAGGCTCCCCAAATCTTGGCTACTGCCTGCATGTTCTGGTATTCAGGTTTCTGTGCAGCCTGGTATTCCATTTCACGCCAGTTCTTGATGGCTGTACTGTAAAAATCAAGAAAATATGAAGTTGAGGGAGCCTGCATCATATAATACTTGTCGCCCACACCTGCTTCGGTACTTTCCAACGAAGCGGTTTGCTGAACCATCATCATGCAGCAGCCAATTTGCATATTTTTGGTATGGCCGTCTACGCTTGTATTCAGCTGGGTATAGGTTAACAGCGGACCAGGAGTAATGACCGTACTTTCATTGGGGTTCAAGTTTTTTTCTTCAAAATCGCAGGCTGTCAGGCACATGCCTGCAGCACAAAACAATGTTGCTTTTAAATATCTTGTTAACATAGCTGTCCGTTTTTAAAATTTCACATTCAAGTTAAAACCAATGCTGCGAGTAGCCGGCATTCCGTATGACTCAAATCCCTGACCATTGCCAATGTTCAGCATGGCTTCCGGGTCAACCAAAGGAACATCGTCATAAATGTTCCAGAGGTTACGTCCTACGATGGCTAAAGAAAGAGCAGACATACCCAGTTTCTTAATCCATTTCTGCGGGAAGGAATAGCCGAATGAAAGTTCTCGAAGTTTCACAAAAGAAGCATCGTAAACAAACTCCTCAGTGATTCCTGCCATAGCCATGTAATACTTCATGGCGTCAGCTTTTACATCATTCGGTGTTACTCCGTCGGCTTTGACGCCTTGTCCCAGTACACCGCCTTCACGTCCGGGTAAAGTGCCTGCATGGCGACCGAAGCTGTACATGTGTGCATTAGTCATGGAATAGATGTCACCGCCGATTTTTGCATCAATCAAGAAGCTTAATGTGAAGCCTTTATAATTAAAGCTGTTGCTGAAACCTAAGGTATAAGGAGCTACCGATTCACCCAGTTTCTTGATACCACCCTTCATGGGAAGACCATTGTCGTCGAACATGATTTCACCTTTATCGTTCCGCTTGTAAGATTCTCCTTTAATGATACCGTAAGGTTCGCCTACTTCGTGATAGATGAAAGCCGGACCACAGTTGTCGCCGTCATGACCGGTACGGGCTGTTTCCAGGATGAACTCATTGATATCGTCGGTAATTCGTTTTACTTCACTCTTGTTATAAGAGAAGTTCAATGAACTGTTCCAAGTAAAATCCTTTGTTTTGACCGGAACGGCAGTCAGCAAGAGTTCCACACCATGATTATGCACTTTACCTGCATTGATGCGAACGCCTTTATAACCAGAAGCAGAAGAAACTCCGGCATCTACGATATCGTCCTTGGTGTTACGTACGTAATAAGTAAAATCAATACCGATGCGGTTATTGAGGAAGCGGGCATCCAAACCGATTTCATAAGCATTCGAGGTCAACGGTTTCAAGTCAAGGTTCGGTACGATGGATTGTCCGATATAGCCGATAGGATGACCGAACATTTTCTGATTGAATGCGTAAGTCAACCCCAAGTTATAAGGACCTACGGCACCACCTGACTGTGCCCATGAACCACGAATTTTCAAGTAAGGAATCCATTCGGGCATTTTTACAGCTTCGCTGATGATGAATCCGGCACCTACTGAAGGATAGAAAATATGATTGGAGCTGTTTTTACCTTTATATGATAAGGCAGAGAACCAGTCATTTCTTCCGGTCAGAGTCAAGTAAACCATGCTTCGGTAAGAAAGTTCCAGCTGCCCAAAAATAGAGTTGATATAGCTTTCCGATTTAGAGGTACTTCCGCTTGTTACGGTATTGCTTCCCATGGCTTCGAAACCGGGCTGTATGAATCCTTGTCCGGTAGCAGTGGTCTGGTTATACCAGGCTCCCATGGTGTTCCATCCCAGAAAAGCGTCTATGCTGAACAAGTTGTTGCGGAAGGAGTTGGTATATCCTAAAATAGCTTCGGCATTGAACTCGCCGTTGTAGATCGAACTGCTGGTGATTGATCCATCGTTATCGACCGCTGTACCATAAGGAACAATGCTTTCACTGCGGCGGTTAATCATATCACCTCCGAATTTACCGCGCAGATACCAGTTCGGAGTGAAGTTATATTGTGCTTCGATAGAACCGATTACACGGTCTTTGCTGTCTTTGTTGCTGTGGTTATAAGCAATGAAGTAGGGGTTGCCGATATAAGTCTGACCTGTGGGCAGAAACTCCATACCCTTGTAGTCCACTCTCTTTTCCAGCAGGCGTACATCGGTGTTGGGTGAAAGCATAAATAAAGTAGCATTGGCATTCGAGGTCAAGTCACCTAATCCCGGACGGTTTTTGGCGCGTTCGCGTACATACATCACGTTTGCTTTGATGGTGAGATGTTCGTCAAGTTTAGATTGTACGTTTAAGGTGATGTTGTTACGTTCCAGTTTCGAGTTAGGCATGATGTCGTGGAAGCGTTGATCGCCGGCAGCCATACGGAACTGTACTTTTTCAGTACCACCCGATACAGCCAGGTTGTTGGTCAGCGCCCAGGCATTCTGGTAGAAGTTCTTGAAGTTGTCTCTGCCGGAAGCGATATACGGGCGGCGTACGCCATCAAACTGCATTATGTCTTTGCCGTCTAACTTACTTCCAAATGACAACATATTGATTTGTGAAGCCAAACTCGGGGCAATTTTTTCTATCAATACCGGGAGCATGGATTCTGGGTAGCCTTGTTGCTGTATCTGCTGCATAGCTACACCATAAGCCATCTGTTCGGCATTGGCACCGTTCGAGCCGGCTCCATATTCCCATTGCAGGTCATCGTTTTTGAACATGATTTGTTCGTTGGTATAAGAAAGGTTATACTCCACTTTCACTTTGCCTACCGAACCGCGTTTGGTTGTGATGACAATGGCACCGTTCGAAGCGCGAGAACCATACAGAGCAGCAGCTGTTCCACCTTTCAATACAGACATGCTTTCAATATCTTCACTGTTGATTGATGAGATACCGTCACCGCCATCAGTACCACCCCACATGCCAGTCTGTCCGTAGTTGGTGTTATCCATTGGAATACCATCGATGATGTATAAAGGTTGGTTTGAACCATTCAGTGAGCCGTTACCGCGGATGATGATTCGGCTGGAACCCATTACCCCTGAAGCCGGTTTTGATACATTGACACCTGCCACTTTACCTGCCAGACCTGTTGCGAGGTTGGCTACTTTCACGCGGTTCATGTCTTCACCTTTTACTTCGGTTACGGAGTAAGCCAATGCTTTCTTCTCTTTGCGGATACCTAAGGCGGTTACCACAACTTCATCCATTGCTACATCGTCTTCTTTCATGGTGATGTTCAGAGGTTTGCGCCCGGCTTTCACTTGTACCGATTCATATCCAATGTATGAAATGGTCAAGACCTGCCCTTCTTCTGCCTGAAGGCTGAAGTTTCCGTCCATATCGGTAATGGTACCGGTAGCAGTTCCCTTCACTTGGATGCTGGCTCCAATAATGGCCTCTCCACTGCTGGCAGAAACCTTTCCTTTTACAGATATGGGTTCTTTTTTCGTTTCTGTTTGTTTTTGCTTTGTTTTACTGCTGACCAATACCGTATTCCCCTTACGCTCAAAGCGCAGTTGAGTCTGCTGGCTAATGGCATTAAGTGCTTCGCTCAGAGGTGCTTTTGAAAGATTTAAGCTAACCGGAGGCTCCTGGCGAATCGTTTCATGGTCATAGAAAAACTTTATTCCGATTTGTTTAGTTATTTGTGTAAAAACTTGTTCTACATTCTGGTCTTTCACTTGTAAGGTTAAACTGCTTTCATTTTGTGCATAGGTCTGTAGAGAAATAACAGATAAGCATACGAATAGTAAAAAAGCAGCAAAAGGAGAGTAGTGTGTGCCTTCCTTTTTTAGAATAGAATTCATATTCATAAGGCTGTGATTTAATGGTAAGATTTAGGTTGTAAAAGCAGCGGATACGCTGTCAACTCATCGGCTGGAGGCCGTGGCAGTGTATCGGATGAGATAAAAGCTTTCCTGAGTTAAACTTTTACTTCTCTTGGTAATTAGGGAGATGATTTCATAGGCATTCAGGCAATAAAGGTTGATATTTATTTATAAAATGTAATTTGATTTCCATCCTTTTCGTAGTTGATACCGCAGATGTAGTGTAGTGACTCCAGAACCGACTCTAAGCTTTGGTTATCATGCTCGCCAGAGATGAGATTCTCAAAAACTTCTCCTTGGCGGAAAGATATTTTGCAATGGTATCTTCGTTCGAGTTCTTTTGCCACATCGGTCAGTGGGGTTTGATAAAAATGCAAAGCCCCATTGCGCCATGCTGCTACTTTATTCTCACTTCTTTTTAACTTGCTGTATTCACCCGACTGCTTGTTCAGGTAGATTTGTTCTTGTTTTTTCAGCCGGATTCGGTCTTCGGGCAAAGTTACTTGTACTTTTCCGTTTTCCACTTCTACCGATTGAATCTGGTCATGAGCATATGATTTCACATTAAACTCTGTGCCTAATACTTCTACTTGAAAATCAGAGGTCTGAATTAGAAAAGGCTGCTCAGGATTTGATTGGACCTTGAAGTAGGCTTCTCCAACGAGTTGTACTTCTCTTTTATCTCCGATAAACTGGGAAGGGTATTCTAATTTTGAGCAGGCATTTAATATGATTTGGCTGCCATCGGGGAGGGTCAATTCTTTCTTCTCCCCGAAGCCGGTTGTTGCTTGAGCTACTGTGATGTGTTGGATATCCCATTGTTGTTTCATAGTAATGGCTCCCCAAATCACAAGAATAGATGCAGCGATACCCGTAGCCATTAGAGTATCCGCTTGGTGAATGAGCGTTTTTGAGACTGCATACTCTCAAGCAGGTGCTGAGCTTCTTTCTTATACTGCTCTTTGATTTGGTCTGAAGGTTCGGGCAATGATAAGGCTTCCTCCCAAACTTCATCTGCCAAGTCGTCCAGAATGCCCTCTTTATCGGCACGCAGTAGGCTTTCAGCCATTTCTTTTGCTTCATGACTGTTATAGGCTCCGTTCAGGTATCGGCGTATTTGCTGTTTATCTTGATTTTTTTCCATCTTCTTATCTGGTTTGCGATTTTATAATAAATACACCGCTGTAAAGAAGATGGGGGGATGGATTAACCTTTTTTAAATATAATGAATAAAAGGATGGTGAGCAAGTTGGAATTGACTTTACCATATTTGATGAGGTAGTGTCGGATGGTGTATAAACATGAAGTAATATGCTCATGAACTGTATTGACTGAGATTCCTAACTTTTCAGCTATTTCTG
>NZ_JBBKBF010000092.1:0-10490 GCF_037892625.1 Phocaeicola sp. ICN-14070
TCCATTTGGGAAAAGTCATAGAACCGATGTCCTGTAAAAGCAGCTGAGACTGTCCTGTCAAATTTCAAATCATTCATAATTGTCATTTTAGTACGTATTTATAGCTTGTTTTGGCAAGGAAGATGCCATTGGTAACATGAGCTCCGGCTTGTTCCAATTGGGAGACATAGGCATTAAAGGATGCACCCGTTGTGACTACATCATCCCAAATGCAGACCTCCTTGTTCTTGAAGAAATCAGCATCAATCTCAATGTTGTTCTGCTCATTTATCCGTTTGGCACGCTCTTCCTTTTTTATCTTTGTTCCATGGACTGCAGTACGTTCACCGATGACACTCACGTGAGAGAACCCGTCAATGGCTCCGGAAAACTTGCATACAAGCTCGGAAAAATGTCTGTTTCTCATTTCGTTACGTTCCGGACTACTTGCAGGGATGCACGAGAATACCACATTGCATATCTTACAGCCAAACTTCTTTACGAGGAACTTTGCCACGCATTTGGCCACCTCCAGGTGGTTGCGGCCATCCTTGTAGTCATAGATAATCTGACGGTCAAAAACTGCGTCCATTCCTATGTTCTTGATGCGTGAGGGAAAATATCGCAAGAAACTAATCAGTTCCTTGTCTTCCTGACCTTTGATGTAAACATTCACTGTGTTCATACTGCACTCTGATTTTGTTTCCCTTTTGTTAAGTCCTTTCGGACTGTGATCGGGAAGTTTTTTCTGTTTTACAAAGTGCAGCCAAACCAATACAGCAAATCTTCAGTGGACAATACTCTTTTCAAGGAAAAGGAAGATTGTTTACTAAGAACGACTTGCCAATTTGGTGATGGATGCAACAACTTTACAGAAAAAAGTTCACAGAATCACAAGTGGAGCCATGGACACGAAGGTCATAAATATCAGCAAAGAGAAATTATATAAGAGAGTATGGCATTATAACTGTTGGGCGGGAAATGTCCTGCACTGCCAACAGCCAGTACGGCATCAAAGAGCTCTCCACTATCTTTGATAGCGGAATGCTCCTGCCGTACCTTTGACAGAGGGGTGTTCTGGCTATAGTCGATTCACTCGACCATGGACAGAATTCTTCTATGGCAAACTGTTAGAGGATGCGGACATTGGTGTGGGCGAAGATTACAGGAAAGAAAATCCTACGATTATAAGAGTCAATGAAAGCGTAAGCTGGTGGAGCAGTAAGAACATAGCATTACAACTGTTGGGTGGGAAATGTCCTGCACCGCCAACAGCAAGTACGGCATCAAAGAGCTCTCTGCTATCTTTGATAGCGGAATGCTCCTGCCGTACCTTTGACAGAGGGGTGTCCAGGCTATAGTCGATCCACTCGACCATGGACAGAATACTTCTATGGCAAACTGTTAGCGGATGCGGACACTGGTGTGGGCGAAGATTATAAGAAAGATAACTCTATGATTATAAAAGTCAATGAAAACATTAGCTGGTGGAGTGGTGAGAGCATAGCATTATAACTGTCGGGCGGGAAATGTCCTGCACCGCCAACAGCAAGTACGGCATTAAGGAGCTCTCCACTATCTTTGATAGCGGAATGCTCGTGCCGTACCTTTGACAGAGGAGTATTCAGGCAATAGTCGATCCACTCGACCATGAACTGAATATCTCTATGGCAAACTGTTAGAGGATGCGGACATTGGTGTGGGCGAAGAGTATAAGATTGGCAGCATATTTTTAATAGAGGATTTAACTCTTGATGAAATACGCAAATTATTGGGCAGACCAATAACGCATATTTTGCGAAAAGGACTTACAGAATAGATAAGATTTGATTATAATGGATTAATGAATTATCTACTTATAACATAAGCAGATAAGCTTTAAAGAAATGGTATGCTGAGCTTGGAATACAGAAATAGAGAAAAAAAGTTCGATATTGGCAGATATTATATCTACTTCTTGTATGAACGAGTGAAATTTATATCTTTGCATCATAAGAAAATTGCCAATCTTAGTAGAACTCTATTTATATAATAACAGAGTGACAGATGTGGCATCATAAGTATGACCTCGAATACCACATGGGTAAGTCAAGACGTTCTCCAAATACTGTTTCACAGACATCGATTTGAAAAATGTTATTCCCGATATGCGACAGTAGGAGGAGAAACATATCAGCATGGATGATATAATTTAAACGAACTGATTACGAATGGCTACAGTGTGGACGTTAAAATGGTTGAGATAAAGATACAAGATATGGACGGCAAGTGAATTCGCACCCAACTTGAAGTAGACTTTATTTATTACCAGTTTGAGCGTAAAAGATATTACTTACAAGTCCACTTTGTTGGACTATTTGATTTTCTACTTACAGAATGATATGAATAATGAAAACAATAGGTTCTTCAAAAATAAATGTCAATTAGAAATTATAATAAAGTATTATCAATGAAAACTATTCTTGAACTTTCAGATGTAAAAGCAAGGCGGTATTTCTTGGAATCAGAAAATTATTGTAGTATGCAGTTTCCCAAATACATTGATTTCAAGCCTGTGATAGACTATGTAGAAGCCACTGTCGGAAATAAAGAGTTGAAAGATATTTTAAAAGATTCTAAGAGGATGCCATCTGATTATGAAAACGTTAATCATAAGATATTAGTTAAAAAGGATGCGCAGTATTCATATAGACCAATCCAGCTGATTAACCCATATCTTTATTATCTACTGGTCAAAGCTATAACAAATAGGAGTAATTGGAAAAATATAAAGAATCGCTTTGATGAACTGACAGTTCCAAACATAGAGGTCATGAGTATTCCTAAAGTTAAAGGAGATTCTGACAAATCACATATGTCTGCATCAGTAAGTGCCTGGTGGGAAAATGTTGAGCAAAAAAGCATTCAATTAGCTTTGTCTTATAGATATATGTTTGTTACAGATATTACTAATTGCTATGGAGCTATTTATACTCATACCATTGCTTGGGCATTGATGGGAAAAGAAAAAGCTAAAGAAAAACGTGAGAAACCCGGATTATTGGGAAATATGATTGATAGATACATACAAGGTATGCAATACGGTCAAACAAATGGTATACCTCAAGGGAGCACATTGTCTGACTTTATTGCAGAAATAGTACTTGCTTATGCAGATAAAAGACTCAGCGAGGAACTACATAACAAGGGAATATCCAACTATCATATAGTGAGGTATAGAGACGACTATCGCATTTTTTGTAATTCAAAAGAAGATATAGAACGAATAGCATTCTTCCTTCAAGAGGTTCTTGCAGATCTTAATTTTCAACTAAATGGGAAAAAGACATATCTAACTGAAGATATTATAAGTGAATCTATAAAGCCTGATAAGAGAGCATACATCTCAGGAGGACCGATTTACAGAAAATCCAATAAAAGAATATACTCTACATTATCCAATCTTCAACAAGAGGCACTTTTTATATACCAATTTTCGAAAATGCATCCTAATAGTGGTACTCTGACTAAACTTATAACGATTTTTGCCCAAAGATTGAATAGCAAAATTGCGAGTTGTAATGATTACCTTGTATTGATATCGATTTTTACAGAAATTGCATTATATAGTCCGAAGTCTTATAAGATAGTTCTTTCTATCATCAGTAAACTTCTTAGCAAAGTTCCAACAACAGATGAAAGAGAACGAATTGTCAATGATATTTATACAAAGTTTCAGAGATTCCCTAATATCGGAGAAATCCAAATATGGATTCAACGAATAACATATAATTTACCTCATCCCATTTCATATACAGAAGATATATGTAAAATTGTAAATGGTGAAGCTAATATTATTTTGTGGAACAATGACTGGGTAGGAGACGCTTACAAGAGTGCATTCCCACAATGTAAAATTTGCACTGAATGGATAAGGGATAGATACACTCCTATAATTGATATTAATGAAATTAGCTTATTTGATAATAACGATTATACATATTGATCATTATGGAACTAAGACATTGTCTAAACCAAGGTATATTGGAACAAATTTCAAAAATATTAGGAGATACGTCAAATGGACTTACAGGATCTGAAATATCCTATTTCCTTCAACAGTGCGAAATAAAAGATATAACCCCTGAAATGACGAAATGGAAGAGGCTTTATAATGCTTTCGTATCCGTTCAGAATTCTGATAAATGTTCAAATAAAATATTGAAATTTATCCAAACAATATTGCATCCTAGTCGTTATACAGACAGTCAAATTTTTGATACAAAAAGAATGGCAATTAATGTATGTCTATCTTATGTAGGTTATGAATTACAATCAAATGGTCGTTTTAGGGAAGTTACCGCCGCAGAAACTATCAGTGAAGCTCAACAACGCGCAAATGACCTATTGATTAATCTTCAAATGAGAAATGCGCATCAGGAAATATTCAAATACTGCAAAACTGAGTTAGTTGATAAGAACTACTTTCATGCTGTATTTGAATCCTGTAAAGGGTTATTTGCGCGTATACGTCAGCTATCATTAGTTAATACTGATGGGAAAGAATTAGTACAATATGTTTTTAATCATCCTGTATTAATAATAAATTCGTATACATCTAAACAGGAAAAAGATGAGCAAAGAGGTTTCGAAGCAATCTTAGAAGGTCTGTGCAATATGTTTAGGAATCCGGAAGCACATCAACCCAAAATAGAGTGGCCGGTGAGTGAACAAGATGCTTTAGAAATCTTGTCTTTAATTTCATACTGTCATAGGAGATTAGATAATGCTCGAAGAGTAGAATAAAAGAGGAAATCAGCCGTCGGCAGACTCGATTTTCAAACAGTCCACAACGGAGTTTCCCGATATGGACTGTTTGAATTATGACTATATCAGTCTATATCATAGCCTATCACACAATCATCATTGATAAGCAGATAATAATAACCGTTCCCAGTATGTCGGTATTCCTTGGAAAATCCCGCTATCATATCACCATTTTCCCGCGGTTCACACCAAAGTGTCCCGTCATAACCACAAAAGTCAAACCTATAACTTGAATATTTTACCTTTTTCTTCATGGCTTCCTTGAAGCAATCCATCGCCATACTGCCGCAATAATTCTCAATCGTTGACAGCCTAATGCACTTGCCGTCAATGGTTGTTCCTGTGGTAATATGGTTCTCGTAAAGAGACTTTGTCAAATCTGCATCTGCAATTCTGCGTAACCAACTGTTTGTATGGGTGGCGAGCTTAGCCAGTTTCTGGTATTTGAGAATCATTTTCTTTTCTGCCTCTTCTTCATTTTCAGTGGTCGGATAATAGACTTTCTCAATGCTTGACCAGGCATTGAAAACATAACCTCGTTTGCGTTTACCTTTTGCAATAATGCCAATCACTCCCTCTCCGTCACTGCGGTTAATGAACAACCTCCTACGTTCTCCACTAATTCTGACATACAATGATGTGGGGTTCTTTTCGTTGCGAAGATACTCTTCTGCCGGATGAATCTTTTGTACTTCCATATCTATAAGTATTAAAATTAATCATTTCCCTTTTGTGAAATCGTGACAATTTCAAAGGGCTTCAAATTTTCACGCTCCTGGCACTGTGAGACATGGAAGATAAGACAAGTAAATGGCTACAGATTTGTATGGAATACCCAAATCTCTGATTTGCGGAAGGTTGCCATACCAATCTGAGGAACATTAGAGAAACGGTACTTGGTGTTCGGACATTCACAGTAATTTTGCGATGAAAATCTGACAAGCCGTGAATTGTCAGCATACAAAAAGCTTATATAATATGCTTTTAGCAATTACAAAAAGGCTAATTTTAATCCAACTACAAAGGGATTATTCCACTTGTATATCAATTATTTAGGGAATGATTTTTCAATCATCCAATGTCCACATGTATTCATGTCCATATGTGTACATGTATACACCTATACAAGTGGACTTATATACATGTTTACATATAGCCATGTATTCACGTCTATATGAATACATGTATACAAAAAGCCACCAACAATTCCTAAGACCTGATGATGGCTCAAAACTACAAGACAATATCAATTGACGTAGGCGTAGCTTACGTTGAAGCAAGTGTCGGAAACCTTTGCAGTCGTAATTACCATTGACCTGTCAGAGTTCGTGAAACAGTATTCAAGTATTGCCTCGTTTGCCGGGGCAATCAGAAAATAATGCTCCTTCAAATATTCAATAACCAGACGGCTATTAGCTATCAGCTCTGTATCTATTACCGAATACAGTGCCCCATTTGAAGAGTAAAAGCTATATAGGATGCCCTCATTACCGTTGACCGTTTTGTAAGTGAGCTGAATAGTACTGGATATTGTTGTCTCCGATACAAGACCATATCGCTTCATCGAAAACTCCATATAGTTCTTGACCTCGTCTATGGTTGAACATTCAACATGATAAGGCTCCGTCCATACTTTCAGCTCCGGCTGAAGCTCTTCAACGTCATCCAAAATGTTGTCTTTACCACAAGAAGTTAATACCAATGGTACTGCCATCAGAAATACTACAATGGCAAATGAGAAGTATTTATTCACATTCATAATATTTTAATTGTTATTGACTTAACTATATTTGTGTATTCACGTGTACGTGTAAACATGTATATATTGCTACATGTACACATATCCACACGTACACATGGATACATGTATACACGTTTACATTACATCATTGATGTTTTTGGACTTGACCTTCCGAGCCTTGCCATGCTTCGCCTCGTATGCCTCGATGCCCTGTTTCATCACATACTCCATAAAGGCACGTATGGTGAAACCCTCCTTGTAAGCTATTGCCTGTACCTTATCTACAAGTTCCCTGGAGCAGATAAAAGAGAAATGTCGCCAGGAATTGTCCGGTTGCTCTTTACGTTCTGCCTTGAATGACCGTTTTTCCTGTTTTGGGATTGGCTTGGTTTCAGGTATCTGTTCAACTGTTTTATTGTCAGGAATGATAACGGCACTGCCCAGAATATTGCCAAGCAGAATGTCCATATTGTTTTTTGCCATAGTTATTACTGGTTACGTGAAAGAATTTCCTCCGTAAGTGCAAGATAATCCTTTGCACCGTTGGAATTTGAATCATACTCAAATATACTTTTGCCACTACCGGCTGATTCAGCCAAGGCGATATTCTCACGGATGCGGGTATTCATGGTGATACTTTCATAACGCTCCTTTACAGCCTGTTCCACGACCTTGTTCAGTTTACGGTGATTGAATCTGGCGATGAACACACCGCCCAAACGAAGTGACGGCTTGACACACTGCAAGGTGGTAGCAAATGCGTCCAGCATCCTCATGCCTTTCAACGGAAGAAGCTCCGGTGTCATCGGTACGATGATCTCATCAGCGGCAATAAAAGCATTGGTAGTGACAATACCAAGAGAAGGCGGACAGTCAATCAGGATATAGTCATAGTCCTTCCTGACAGGTTCAAGAAGATTACTAAGCAACCGCTCTCTTGCCAACAGGTTGGTCAAGGCTATTTCCGCACTTGCCATTTCAAGGGAAGAAGGGACAAGGTCAAGATTCTCCCGGATATGCTTCACAGGCAAAGGAACACCGTTTACCAATGAATCAAAAATGCTCGTTTCTATTTCATCCTCATTCGGAATGAAATACAGTGTAAGGTTTGCCTGTCCGTCAAGGTCTATAAGCAGGACTTTCTTGCCCTTCATTGCCATACAAGCTCCAATAGAAGCTGTAGAAGTTGTCTTTGACACGCCACCTTTGTGGTTGGCGAAAGTAATGATTTTCTGTGCCATACTATTTGTTTTTATGTTTATATGTTTCAATATATTCTTGTAATCCTGTTTACACGTGTACTTGTCTACATGTATCAATGTATACAAAGGTAAGTGTATGATATACAAACACCTACCAATGTCTCCTAACAGTTGAGAGCTGTTAGGGAAAGTGTTACGTTATAACGAGGGCACAAGGCTGGCTCATACCCCCCGTAGTTATACTTATTCGAATGTGAAAGGATGGATGTAGAAATAGGTCTCTTCGCTCTCGTATTCATAGCCATTGATAAAATCCACCATTTCTTTTTCACTGCGGTCTCCCTGTCCAATACCGGTCTTTGATGTCCATTCCTTGATGGCATCCCTAATGGTGTTAAAAACATCCTCACATGCATCCTCGAAAGGTTCACCGTATGAACTCACACAACATTCCTCGGGAAAGAAATTCCCCTCGTCATGGGCATAAAACAAGCCACATCCACTTTCGCAACATCTGTATGAAATACTCAGTTCATCAGCCAATATCCGGTTTATTTCAAGGAAGAGTTCGTTACAGGCATCCCATGCGGTTTCTGTCTCAAATGAAAGGAGGAAATAATCATTCTCTTCGTCTTCTTCATATTCAGCCCAATAAATATGTCCTCTAACGCTGATTTGCTTTTTCTCATAGTCGATACCGTATTGCTCGGCAAGCCTAAGCAGCCATATATCCTTACTGTTCACTTCCATGTTCTGAAAGGTAGTCCACAAGTTATTTACTGCTTCACGTGTTCCTGTGACCTTGTAGGTCGTTGTCGCTAAATTTGCCATATCGTTGAATTTTAAAATATTACCACTCCGTATAATAACTCTGGTCGTTGTTTTCGCATTCCTCAGCCCATTCTTCATCGGTGAAGCCGCTGTGCAAACATTCATCACTGCAATAGTAGGCTACTCCCATGTCAGCACAATATCCGGCACGCATCAGTCTGCCACACTCTGAACATCTTCTGCAAGCCCTGTCTGTGTCCCACCAAAAGTCAGTGAAAGATTCGGCTATGACATCCTCACTGGTGTTCTCGTCCCACTTATCAAGATAAAACTTAGCAAATTTGTTCAACTCCGGCTCTGTGTAGAGCATCTTTTCAGTACCGCCAACAGCCTTGGTCAGTCGGCTCAGGATTGATTGGATTGTTGTCATAATATCATCTGTTTTTTCTTCCCTCTCGTAGATCAACTACTTCGGGAACACATATAAATTTTGTTGCACCAAGAAGGTGTCGGGGCTGTCTCTGCAAGGTTTTGCAACAAAATACTACCCGTAGGTGTGGAGATTTTGCGGCAAAGCGAAGCCTTGGCCTTGCTAATGACAAGACCGGACATTTACCTTCGCAACGGAATTTATGCCAGTTCCCCGAAGTCGGTGTATGAGGAACGAATCTCGGCAAAGAGAAGTATAAGCATAAAAAAAGCGACCCGAAGGCCGCTCTATTGGAGAGAAGAAAGGCTTTACTTGCCCTTCCTGGAGTTCTTCTCCTGAGCTGATGGAGTTTCCTCCTTTTCAACAGCTTCATAAAACCTGGTGACTACAAATGCCACTTTGTTGCGCTTGACACCGTCGGCATCCTGCCACTCCTCCGGCTTGAAATAGCCTTCAACCGTGAGGAGTGCTCCTTTGACAAGGCGGTCAAAGGATGTTGTATTGTCATTCTTGCGCCATGCCTCGACGTTTATGAAAGCGGAAGTGCGGGTTGTTTCCTCGCCTGATTTCTCAGTGCGGCTGATTGCCAAAGGAAAACGTGCAACGCTTGCGGTTGAGAACTGATGGATGCTTGCATCCTTACCTACAAAACCAGAAACTACGAAAGAATTTTCCATTTTCTTCATGACATTGAAATTTTAGAAGTGAAACATTTATTTTTTACGTTGCTATCAAAGTTGGCAAGGATAGCAATCAGGCAAGTAATTACCGAATTATTTCACCGTCAGGCAAGAAAAGTTTTCCGAAAAGCGACAGCAGAAAAAGTTTTTGAAAAAATTCAGGGAATAAGATTCTGGTACTTGCAGCATGCGGCTTGCACTAACTTCGCAACAGGAAAAAGTAAGTGTCACGGCTTCGTCCAAAATGAAAGATGAAGGTAATGGCCTGATATTCTTGTGTGCTGGTCATAGTAAAGGGTGCTTCCATATTCAGACTCGACAGGTTTCACATATCCATGGC
The DNA here is from genome assembly GCF_037892625.1 of Phocaeicola sp. ICN-14070. Classification (NCBI taxonomy): domain Bacteria; kingdom Pseudomonadati; phylum Bacteroidota; class Bacteroidia; order Bacteroidales; family Bacteroidaceae; genus Phocaeicola; species Phocaeicola sp. ICN-14070. The sequence continues at coordinate 9,950 of NZ_JBBKBF010000092.1, forward strand.
AAACAATCCGGACATGATAAGAATGATAACTCCCATACTTCACCATGAACCAGGCATGGCATAGTAAGAGAAATACGGAACTCCACACTTGCATCAAAAGGTCTGAACACGAAAGCCATTCAAAGGGAATGGAAGCCAGAGGTGAAGCACAACAAAGCTGACGATACTCTTATGAGTTATGAAAAGGAACAACTCAGCAAGGAGAAAAAGAAGGGCAAAGCAGCAATCGAATCATAAGCGGACTTCGGTCATACTCCGGCTCCTTGCAAGTATAAAGTTTAGATTTACCATGTATAATACATGTTTTAAACTCAATTGACTTGATTGATTTAAGTATACAACAGGATATGTATATGAGTTTAGTAGAATTCATATATGTATATATGCCCCATTAAACTTACTCCAAATAAATCAGCCTGTACAAATATTGTTCTTTCCTTACTGAAATTAATGCTGATTTTACCATACCAATTCAAATGACTCGTCTGCTATTTAAATACATAAAGTCACTGCTGGGCACTTAGTCCCAGCTGATTTTCAG
>NZ_JBBKBF010000093.1:0-10093 GCF_037892625.1 Phocaeicola sp. ICN-14070
AGAAAGACTTAATGATTTCAAACGTAAATAGTTCAAATCTTTCATAAAACGTGAGCTCCCATAATTTCCCCATTTGTAATTATTGATTCGGCGAGGAACATCTGTAACGTCACCAGGTTTTTGCCATCTGTCTAACTGTTCGGTTGACATATTATACCATACCTGATATCCATCTGTATCTGTAAGACTTGTTCTCCAAGTGTCGAATACTTTTCCACCTAAAGAGAAATTGAAAAGCATACTCAATTCTAATCCTTTCCATGAAACAGAGTTTCTCCATCCACCAGTTAGTTTTGGGTCTGGTTTGCCGATAATTACACGTTGAGCTTGAGTTGGGTCTTTTGTCAACTCTCTGTTTATGCTACCATCTTCGTTGACTGTATTTAATACCCATTGTTCCTCACCGGTTTGTGGGTCTACACCAGCCCATTCACGGCTCCACCATGAATAGTATGATTCTCCTTCACGAATAATACTGGTACCATCAATGATATCTTTTCCTCCATAAAGCTTGGTTACTTTATTGCTATTGTGTGATAATGCTAAACCTGTATTCCATCTTACTTGTGAATGCTTGAATACGTCCACGTTGATGTCTACTTCTACACCTTGATTTTTCATTTCACCAACATTCTTCAACATTGTTTGGAAACCCACAGCCATTGATGTAGGAACATCTTGTAACAAATCGCTTGTACGACGTGTATAATAATCGAATGTAATGTTTAAGCGGTCAAAAAGACGGGCGTCGAATCCAATGTTGAGATTCTTATTCTTTTCCCATGACAGGTCAGGGTTGGGAACGGAAGTAGGAGCAGAGCCTGGTTTGTCTTGATAGTTATATCCATATCCATATAGACTTAAATGACTATAATATGAATTGGGAAGAGTACCATTAATACCATAAGATGCTCTTATTTTCAAATCGTTTAGCCATGTTAAATCATGTAAGAACTCTTCCTGTGTCATTCTCCATGCTGCAGAAACTGACCAGAAATTAGCCCAACGGTTGTTGGCTCCTAAACGTGAACTTCCATCACGACGGAAATTTCCTGATATATAGTATTTGTTGTCATAATCATAATTTACGCGAGACAAAAGTGACAGCAAATGGTCTTGCTTATAATAAGCAGCTCCTTCCATTGGAGTTGCGGCATTGACAGATTCTGGTAGTTTATTGTGTGGATATCCACCTTGTGTGGCTAATACATACTCAATACGACGGTCATCCACATCCCATCCAACTAATACATCCAAATTGTGCTTCTGATTAAAAGTCTTTATATAGTTTAATGTGGTAGAAGAGTAAATATTGTTTTGATTCAAAATATAATTGGCACCTATACCTCCCATTTGGCTACCATTATTTGAATCTAAAGGCCAATAAGTCAGTGATCTATTAGATACATAGTCATAACTTACATTTTCTTTAAGGGTTAATCCGTCAAGAATCTCATAAGAAGCCCATAAATTATTTAAACTTCTAAATACATTTGATTCATTTTTATCCTTTTGCAAATCTTCTATTGGGTGTGAACTAGGGAAATAAGCCTGAATAATTGGGTTTGACATATCATAGTTCCCTTCTTCATCATAAATTCGTATGTTAGGGGTAATCACATGGTTAAGCAAGAAGAAAGGATTGGCATAAGCTGTTCCTTCACTAACAACAGAAGACTTCTGTTTTGCTAGTGAAATATTTGCTCCCATTTGCCATTTATTATCTGCAGAACGGTGAGTTGCATTAATACGTCCGATAAATCCATCCATTTTAGAGTTGTTGGCTTTACCTTGGTCTTTTTTGTATGCTAAAGAAGCAAAGAATGAATTTCGTTCATCACCTCCTTGAGCAGAGAATTCGTAGTTTTGTGAGGAACCATGTTTGCGAAATAAAGCAGATTCCCAGTTTTCATTATAGTCAGGTGCATAAGTATCGGCTGCAGCCTGAGCGTAAGCCTTTGCCTGTTCTTCTGTGGCTGGAGTATAATTGCCGTCTGCATCAGGGATACCATAGAGTACAGCTTCGTTATAAGCTCCTTCATAGGTTAATTCTCGGCGTTGAGTACCATTTACATTTTCACGATTTTTCATAGCCCAATCAGAGAAACCCCAGTTTGCTTTAAAGTTAATACGAGTCTTTCCTGCTTTTCCTTTTTTTGTCGTAATTAGGATTACACCATTGGCTGCTCTCGATCCATACAACGAGGCTGCTGCTGCATCTTTTAACACTGTAATATTTTCAATGTCACTGGGGTTAATAGAGGACATGATGTTAAATGATTTGCTGTCTCCTGAAACAGCTGAAATAGCTACGTCTCCGGAAACAACAGGAACACCATCTACTACATATAAAGGTTCATTAGTTGCATTCATTGAACCTGTACCTCTTACGCGAATTTCTAATGCAGCGCCAGGTTGTCCACTGTTACTGTTTATTGTCAAGCCAGGAGTTGTACCAGCAAGAGCCTGCTCAAAAGATGTGACAGGAATATCCTTTAAAGCTTTCGCGCCATCCACAGAAGCGGCTGCTCCTGTAAATGATGACTTTTTAGCCGTACCATACGCAACAACCATTACTTCATCAAGTTGTTCGGCATCAGACTTCAACACCACATTGACGTTCGGCTTAATCTTCACTTCCTGCGATTGCATTCCGATGAAAGAAATGACCAAAGTTCCGGCGGAACTATGCACTTTATAATTTATTGACAACCAGATAATTGTATGAATAACTAGGCGCATCATACAGAAAAAGATTATAGCTAGATAATTTGTGAATGTGTCATTTAGAGTAATTTTCTACCTGATAAATACCTTGTTTTTTCAAGGCTCTTTTAATGGAATAAATTTAATCAAAGAGCAAATTCCATCTCCTATTATGCTTTTTTATATTCTCTAAATATATTCTTTTAAACTCTCTCATAAATTCTCTGTTTCATACTGCGAGATATGTATTTCACACTGTGAAATACATATCCCACACTGTGGTTTTTGTATCCCACAGTGTGAAACAGAGAATTCCTTTCAACGAAGGAAAGTATATTCAAGGAGAGTTTTATTTTATTTAAGGCCATACTGAAAAATTATTGTCGCTATAATTATTCTTATTTTATTATAAGGAACAACATGAAAATAATTCTTTGCCAATAATTTTGTTCACTTTCTTAGAACTTACATTTCTTCAAGTCTTTGATAATCGTTCCAGAGAAAATATCACTATATCCCTGAGTAGTTTTTACACTTTGATGCCCCAATAGCTTTTGGACTGTAGTTATTTGAGCCCCATTGTAAATTAAAAGAGTAGCATTAGTATGTCGGGCCGTATGAAATGAAAAGTGTTTTTCTATTTTAGCCAACATACCGATTTTCTTTAAATCCTTATTTACGGAGGAATTCGATTTTAGGTGAAAAAAATCATTTACATTCTGATGATATTCCTGCAATAACCGGAGAGCTTTTCCTTGAAAAAGAAGATATAATGGTATGCTGACTTCCGTATTAGTCTTTACAGTTCTAAATATAAGCCATTTTTCTCCTTTTATCGCAACAATGTTTTTTTCATTAAGAAGTACAAAGTCTGAATACCGAACTCCTGTGTAACAACAAAATAAAAAAGCCTTTAAACTGTGCATTAGCGATTTTGAATACAATGAAAGTTCCAGTTTCTCCAATTTTCTGATTTCTTCAGGAAGCAGAAAACTATGTTTGCTCTGAGTCGTTTTTATCTGGTATTTTCTGAACGGATAATTTTCCGGCTGAATGTATCCTCTTTTAATAGCCTCGTTAACAAAAGTCCTTAATTGCCTCATGTGTTTGGCAATTGTATTTGTCTCGTACATTTTTTGTCGCATGAAATCTTCAAACTCAAGAAGAAATGAATAAGTTATATCTTCAAATTCAATAGAAGAGCGAAAGTTATTAAGCAAATCCAATGTCGTTAAAAGATTCTTTTTGGTAGCATCCTTGCGTAATGAATGTTCTACCCAGTTTCTACCAAAGGACAAAAATGTCATTTTTTCAGTATCATTTTGACGGCTTATAGTTTTAAAAGCAGACAAGTTAATATGCACACCACGTTTCCATGATTTTAATTCTTCCCATTGTAATTGCAAAATAAATTCTTCCAACATTCGATTCAGCTCCTCAGAGTGTGGATGTTGAATGATTCTGTTATGACGATTGTCCCATTGTTGCGGATTGACATATATTCCTGTCGAAATGTAAACCTTTTTGCGATTTCTATAAGCTTCTACCTGAATAAGAGCATTACCTGATTTGTTTAACTTCTTTTTACGATTGTAGACCAATCTGAAATAAATCTTGTTCATACTATATTGTTTTTAAGAAAATATGCAGATAATATGCAGTAAGAAGAAGTTTATTATCTATATAGTACCTATTTTAACCAAATTAAAAGTAACAAGTATCTGGCGAAAAAGGATTCATATTTTGGCATTACAACAAAGACTATGCATAAGAAATGCACATCATTTACTTTATAAAAACATACTTTTGCATGAAAGTGGCAGGTATAAGTGTTAAAAAGCAACCTATTCGGGGAATTTTATTGAAAATGGTATAAATATTTAAAAAGATATTACTACTTTTGCCTCTTGTTAGAGTGAATGAATTTTTATTAATGTAAAGTTAAACTTTAAGAGAGATTTTTATGAAAAGAAAATTGATGCTGTTAATGACCTGCCTGATGATAGGTATTGGTCTGGTAAACGCTCAAATCTCAAAGGTGACGGGTAACGTTACTTCTGAAGAGGATGGTTTACCTGTAGTGGGCGCATCAGTATTGGTAAAAGGTACCACTGTAGGTACTGTTACCGACATTGATGGTAATTTTACGTTGACTAACGTGCCAAGTTCCGCCGGAACTTTGGTCATTTCTTTCATCGGAATGCAATCGCAGGAAGTGAAGATTAAGCCGAACGTCAATGTGGTACTGAAGTCTGATGCTGAGGCACTTGATGAAGTTGTGGTTGTCGGATATGGTAGTGCTAAAAAGGTAGGGACTGTAGTTGGTTCTATTGCAAATGTTACCTCTGAGAAGATAGCTTCAAGACCAGTGGTAAACGTGATGGATGCGTTGCAAGGTCAGGTTGCAGGTCTTCAAGTGTTTACAAGTTCTGGTGACCCGGGAGATAAAAGCATGGCTGCATCTTCTTATTTGCGTGGTATAGGCTCTCTAACAGCAGGAAATGCACCTCTATATGTTTTGGATGGTTCTCCTGTAAGTTCTGAAATTATGAGCATGATGAACCCTAATGACTTTGCGAGCGTAACCGTGTTGAAAGATGCTTCTGCAACTTCTATTTATGGATCACGTGCTGCCAATGGTGTTATTTACATAACCACCAAAAGAGGTAAAATGAATGAAAAGGCTGTAGTTACAGTCTCAGGTAATTATGGAGTCTCTATGTTAGCAAAAGATGTTGCCACTCCAATGAGCTCAAGCCAATTATTAGGTTATCAGTTAAAACATGGAATTATTACTCAAGAAACCTATGATAAATATATGGCTTCTGGAGTTAATACCAACTGGCAAGATTACTTCTTTAAAAATGCTCCAACTTATCAGGGAAATCTTTCTGTTCAAGGAGGTGGTGATAAGTCTCTTTACTATTTGTCTGCTTCGTATATGAACCAAGAAGGTATTGTATATGGTTCGGGTTATGAAAGATATACTTTGCGAGCTAACTTAGAAACAAAAGTTAATGATTGGTTGCGTATTGGAGCTAATATAGCTGGAGCTTATGATATGACAGAGACCTCTCTATACACTTATCAAGGATCGAATTATACTGCAGGTGGTATTTTGGGGACACTGCTAAATCAACCTTATTTTAATCCTTATGATGAAAACGGCAACCGCTTGGAAAAAATTCCGGGTTTAAACAGCTATGATCCCAATTATCTTACTGATAAGAGTCCCAATAAAGGAAATCAGGCTCAATTTAATGGAAACGCTTTTATTCAACTTACTCCAATAAAAGGGTTGACTTTACGTTCTCAATTAGGCATTGAAGCTTATGATTATCGTAAAACTTCAAAAAAACTTTCTTCTCATCCTAGTGTAGACGGAATTGGTACTACTACTGAACTTTTCAAGAGAAATTCTCAGTTCACAATTACTAATACAGCTGAATATAAATTTGATGTTAATTACGATCATCATATAACCTTATTGGCTGGACAAGAAGGTATTAAAAGTAATTTCAGTGGTTTTGTCAGCAAGACGACAGGACAAAATGATGACCGCTTGTCTGGAATCTGGAGTGGAACCAGCGCACTTTTGGTGAATTTAGATGATTATAGTGGAAGCATGAACCCTTATTCTTATGCATATTTATCATTCTTCGGACGTGCAGAATATGCATACAAAGAAAAATACTATGCTGATTTTTCTGTACGTAATGATGCTTCATCTCGTTTCGGCGCAGACAATCGTGCAGCTACTTTCTTCTCTGGCGGATTAATGTGGAATATCAAAGAAGAAGACTTTTTGAAAGATGTGGATTTCTTGACATCTTTAAAATTAAAAGGAAGCGTAGGATCTACAGGAAACTCTGAAATTGGTAATTATGATCATTTAGGACTTGTAGGAACTCGTAATTATAATACACAGGGAGGATGGTATATTTCTGCTCCTGGAAATGAACAGTTAGGCTGGGAAACACAGATTTTGACTAACATAGGAATTGAAGCATCATTCTACGACCGTATCCGTACGGAAATCACATGGTATAACCGCAAGACAAAAGATATGCTGATGGAAGTACCGGTACCTTATACCAGTGGGTTCTCCACAATTATGCAGAATATCGGTTCCATGAAAAATACAGGTGTGGAATTGTCTTTGGGAGTAGATATTATTAAAACAAAGGACATGTTATTGCAATTCAACATGAACTATGCTTATAATAAGAATGAAATCACTGAATTGTTCTATGGTTATGAAGAATGGCCAATGCCTAGTTATTCTTTAACTTACAAAGTTGGAGAACCTCTTCAGTTCTATATGCCTGTCTTTGCAGGAGTGGACCCAGCAGATGGTAAGCAAATGTGGTATGTACCAGGAACAGACGGTGAGACAACAAAAGATGTGGATTTGGCTAATTCTGGAGCATTGAATCAAGCCACAGGTGTAACGCAATATGCACCCCATACAGGTGGATTTAACTTAAACTTTTCTTGGAAAGGTCTCTCCATTGGCGCTGACTTCGCGTGGGTTTTAGGTAAGCATATGGTGAACAATGACCGATATTTCTCTGAGAACCCAGCAAATTTCGCAGGAAAGAACCAATCTACAGAAGTGCTTAATGAATGGGAAAATCCTGGAGATGTTACTAACATGCCTAAGTTTGGCGAAATTATGATATTTGATACTCATTTGTTGGAAAACGCTTCTTTCTTGCGTTTAAAGAATTTGGCAGTAGGATATCAATTCCCTAAAAACTGGCTGGAAAAAACGAAAATTATTAAAAACTTTAAGATAACAGCTGCTGCACGTAACTTGTTTACTATCACAAAATATAAAGGTGCAGATCCTGAAATTGATTCAAATTTAACGTTTGGGGCATTCCCGAATACCAAACAATTTACAATTGGAGCTGAAATCACATTCTAATTCAAAACGACATATATTATGAATAAAATAGTCTTAGGAACTTTATTTTCTGCAATGGCAGTTCTGACGGCATGTGATTTGGACAAATATCCAGAAACAAACATTTCGACAGAAACAGCTTGGCAAACTATAGATGATGCAACCCGTTTTGAAACCGGTTTGTATTCATTTCTGCAAACTATAAACGGAGGTCTTTATATCTATGCAGCCGATTATCAGTCTGACCTATTTAACGCTACATATTCTTTTTCAAATAGAGGTGGTGACTTGCATCGATGGGACTTCACAAGTTCACAATATGATATAGAAGACATTTATAAGAATAACTATTTCTGTATTACTAATTGTAACAACATAATTAATAATGTAGACAATATAGCTCTTGAAAGTGAAGATGAGCAGCAAAAGGCTAAAAATATAAAGGGTACAGCTTACTTAATACGTGCACTATGTTACCATACTCTTGCTGTCCGTTTTGCTAAAGATTATGAGCCTGAAACAGCTTCTTCAGATTTAGGTTTGCCGTTGGTTCTTGATGTAGACCCGAATGCTAAGCCAAGTCGTTCTTCATTAGCTGATACCTACAAGCAAATCAAATCAGATATTACTGAAGCAAGAAAATTAATGACAACAGAAGGTGCTTCAAATTCAATTTACTTAACTACTGATGTAATTGATGCATTGGAAGCACGTGTAGATTTGTATATGCACAACTATGCAGAGGCTGTAACTATATCAGAATCTTTGATTAATAAATATCCATTGTCTACGACAAAAGATAATTTATCAAAAGTATTCCTGAATGATGAAGGAAGTGAAATTATATATAAAGTGTTCTTATCTATAGACGAAAGAACCAATGAGCTTCCTTATTATTTATATTGGAATACGTCTATCAATAGTTATAGTCCTGATTTTGTACCTTCACAATGGGTTATCGATTTATACGAAGACAATGACATAAGAAAGGATACATATTTCTTGCGTACAAAAGTAGTTTGCGGAGATAAATCTGCTGATAATATCTATATGCTGAATAAATATCCTGGAAACCCAGATTTAAAAACAACGACTTATGAATATTATAATATGCCTAAGTTGTTTAGAAGTGCAGAATTTTACTTAATAGCAGCTGAAGCTTCCTATAAAGAAGGTAATGAACCTGCAGCTTTAGGATATTTAAATGATTTGCGTACTCAACGTGGTGCATCTTCTCTTAATAATAAAAGTGGGGATGAATTATTTAAATCGATTAAGGAAGAATGGATTAGAGAATATATTGGTGAAGGAATGCGTTTAAATGACCTGAAAAGATGGCATGATGGATTCCAACGTCATGATCCTCAAGATCTTAATATCCTATCGATTGGAACTGGCATGGAGTCTCTAAATATTAGTTCTGAAAATCAAAAGTTCGTATGGGAGATTCCGGCTAATGATCAAAATGCTAATAGTAACTTATCTCCAAACTGGAATTAAAGTTTACAATTAATTTATTAAAAGGCTACCACTTACTGGTAGCCTTTTATTTTGATTTCCTTGATTAGACTAATAATTTTTGGGGGTCACTTCATTTTGAGGCAATCTCTTTTTTCGTCTTATCCACTTAAAAACTGGTCTTTTTATTAGAATGAACTTCTTAATAATACAAAATAAATGCAATTTTATTTTATTTGTATTCACTTTTTATACACTTGGAAAAGTGGAAGCAAGTTTCTAAAAACCATCTGTTTATCTCTTTTAATATCGTTTTGCTCCCTGTAAATAAAATTTAGTGTAAAATTGCCCGCTGTTTTATAAATTCTCTTTATTTTCTTACATTTGCGCCCCGTTTGTGATAAATGTATTAGACTAACTTAACTAAATTAAAAGAGAGATTTTATGAAACAAAGAATGACGTTGTTCATGGCCATTCTTCTGATAGGGATTGGTCTGTCAAACGCCCAAGTTTCTCAAGTGACCGGTAATGTAATGTCGGAAGAAGACGGATTGCCGGTAGTGGGCGCATCGGTGTTGGTAAAAGGTACTACTGTAGGGACAGTGACTGACATTGATGGAAACTTTACAATTTCTGGTGTACCGGCTTCGGCAAAAACTTTAGTAGTTTCTTTTATCGGCTTGCAGAGTCAGGAAGTTGCTGTGAAACCGGTGGTAAACGTTGTGTTGAAATCGGATGCGCAGGCTTTGGAAGAAGTGGTGGTTGTGGCGTATGGTACGCAGAGCGCACGTACGGTGACTGCTTCAGTAGCTTCAATCCGTAACGATGCGTTAAAGGACGTGCCTAATACAAGTTTGGACCAGATGATGCAGGGACGTGCCTCTGGTTTGAATGTAACGACTCCTTCTGGAGGAGTAGGTCAGGCTCCTGTAGTACATATTCGTGGTGTAAACTCTATTACTTCGGGTACTTCTCCTTTGTACGTAGTGGATGGAATGCCGATTCAGTCGGGTGATTTG
>NZ_JBBKBF010000094.1:0-10070 GCF_037892625.1 Phocaeicola sp. ICN-14070
CATCTGAAAAAAATAACAAATCAGCCGGTCATTCAGTTCATTCCGTACAAGAGCAAAATCTTAATACAATCCTAAGATATGCAAAATTGTAGGCGAAAGCAAAGCGGTAAGAATTCCGTTCAAGGTCAGTCCCAGACTTGCGTATGCACCATACTTGCCACTCACTTCCATGGCACGTGAAGTACCGACTGCATGGCCGGCTGTCCCCATGGACAATCCCTGTGCAATCGGGCTAGCTACACGCCCTACCTGAAGCAGTTTAAATCCGCAGATAGCTCCAAACAATCCGACCACAATAACCACAGCAGCCGTCAGTGAAGGAATCCCTCCTACCGCATTCGATACCTCCATGGCAATCGGAGTAGTCACAGACTTTGGAGCCAATGACATAATCACTTCCGGAGAGGCCCCCATCAATTTGGCAATAATCGTCACCGAAACCAGCCCGACCACACAACCGGCCAACTGCGAAATCAGAATCGGCATCAGCTGTTTCTTTATCATGCGCAACTGCAGGTACAAAGGCACCCCCAATGCCACGACGGCCGGCTTCAACCAAAATTCTACCAACGAACCAGCCTCAGAGTAAGTCTCATAAGAAACTCCCGTGAACTGAAGAAAACAAATCAACATGGCTATTGCCACAAGGATAGGATTCAACAGCACCCATCCAGTTTTTTTCTGCAACAATTTTGACAAAAAGAAAAAGCCAAACGTAATGGCCAGCAGAAAAAATTTATTTTCGAAAAAATCCATACTTACGAACTAATTGATGTACCCAACCTGTTACTACTAAAACCAAAATCGTGCTGACCAGCGTCGCAATTACAATCGGCCAGAACTGCGCCGTAATCACATCGAAATAGAGCATCAACGCCACTCCTGACGGCACAAAGAAAAATCCTAAATTTGCTACCAGAAAATTTGTAAGCCCCTGCACCCACTCCAGTTTTATCCAGCCCAGCTGAAGAAACAAAGTCAGCAACAGCATACCAATGATGCTCGAAGGAAGCTTAATACCCGTCAAATAAACAATCAGTTCACCTAACGCCAGACATCCAAAAAGAATAGAACACTGTCGAATCATAATACCTTTTATTTTATCTTAAAAACCGGTGCAAAAATACATAATCAGAAAAAACAATCTCCTTCTAAGCCGCTTTTTATTCAAATCTACAAGAGATGGAAAGGTTTTTGCATACTTTAAAGCAAAAAAAAACGCTTTTTGCAAACTAGATATTACAAAAATACCTATTTTTGCAAGTGGAAAACAAAAAGCTCGTTACCGCACACAACAAGCATTTACAATTTAACATATAAATCATGGATTTAATCAGTGAAATCGTTAAACGCGCTAAAGCAAACAAACAGCGCATCGTGCTTCCGGAAGGAACAGAAGAACGTACTTTGAAAGCTGCCAATCAGATATTGACAGACGGTGTAGCAGACCTTATTTTGTTGGGTAACCCCGATGAAATCATGAACCTGGCCAAAGAATGGGGATTGGGTAATATCCACAAAGCTACCATCATTGACCCAGAAAACAATCCTAAACAAGAAGAATATGCACAGCTGCTGTGCGAACTTCGTAAGAAAAAAGGAATGGCCATCGAAGAAGCTCGCAAACTTGTGCTGAATCCTTTGTACTTGGGCTGTCTGATTATCAAGGCTGGCGACGCAGACGGACAATTGGCAGGTGCACGCAATACAACTGGTGATGTACTTCGTCCTGCATTGCAGATTATCAAGACTGCTCCGGGCATCACTTGCGTTTCAGGTGCTATGCTGATGCTGACACACGCTCCTGAATGCGGAGACAACGGTGTATTGGTAATGGGCGACGTAGCTGTAACTCCTGTACCTGATGCCAACCAGCTGGCACAAATCGCTATCTGTACTGCTCAGACTGCAAAAGCAGTGGCAGGCATCGACCCGCGTGTAGCTATGCTGAGCTTCTCTACCAAAGGTTCTGCAAAACACGAAGTAGTAGATAAAGTGGTAGAAGCATTGAAAATTGCAAAAGAATTAGACTCGACATTGAAGATTGACGGTGAACTGCAGGCAGATGCTGCACTGGTTCCAAGAGTAGGTGCAAGCAAAGCTCCGGGTTCTGAAATCGCCGGAAAAGCTAACGTATTGGTTGTACCTTGCCTGGAAGTAGGAAACATCTCTTACAAGCTGGTTGAACGTCTGGGCCACGCTACTGCCGTAGGACCTATCCTGCAGGGTATCGCTCGTCCGGTAAACGACTTGTCACGCGGATGTAGCATCGACGACGTATACAAGATGATTGCCATCACTGCCAATCAGGCTATCGCTGCCAAGGCACAGTAATCATCCGACTCCGATAATTTATTTCCATAATGCCACTCACTTTTCTTGCAGAGTGGCATTATAGTTTTCCTCATTACAAAAAACTATTTAATAAGATATGAAAGTATTAGTACTCAACTGCGGTAGCTCTTCAATCAAATACAAATTGTTTGAAATGACTACAAAAGAAGTCCTCGCTCAAGGAGGTATTGAAAAAATCGGTCTTCCGGGTTCTTTCCTGAAACTGACTTTGCCTAACGGTGAAAAGAAAGTGATTGAAAAAGACGTACCTGAACATACTACTGGTGTACAGTTCATTTTCGATACTTTGACCAATGCTGAATATGGAGCAGTAAGCAACCTGCACGAAATCAAAGCAGTAGGTCACCGTGTATTGCACGGAGGAACCAAGTTCAGCGGTTCCGTACTGATTGACGATGCCGTAATTGCAGCTGTAGAAGAATACTGCGACCTGGGCCCGCTTCACAACCCAGCCAACCTGAAAGGTATCTATGCCGTACAGAAACTTCTGCCGGAAGTACCGCAGGTAGCCGTATTCGATACTGCATTCCACCAGACTATGCCGGACTACGCTTACCTGTATCCGATACCTTATTCATATTTCGAAAAATACGGTATCCGTCGCTACGGTTTCCACGGAACTTCTCACCGCTACGTATCAAAGCGTGTATGTGAATTCCTGAACATCCCGCAGGAAGGCAGCCGTATCATTACTTGCCATATCGGTAACGGTGGTTCAATCGCAGCCGTAAAAGACGGAAAATGTATCGATACAACCATGGGACTTACTCCGCTGGAAGGTTTGATGATGGGAACTCGCTGCGGTGATATCGACGGTGGTGCCATCACTTACATCATGAAGAAAGAAGGCCTGACTCCAGACGAAATGTCTACCTTGCTGAACAAGAAGAGTGGTGTACTGGGTATGTTCGAAAAATCAAGTGACATGCGCGAGCTGGAAGATGCAGTAGCCAGAGGTGAAGAACGTGCTATCCTGACAGAAAATATGTATTTCTACCGCATTACTAAATACATTGGCGCATACGCTGCTGCCATGGGAGGCGTTGACGTAATCCTGTTCACTGGTGGTGTAGGCGAAAATCAGGCTACAGCCCGTGCAGGTGTCTGCAAGACACTGGGCTTCCTAGGTGTAGAAATCGACCCGGAAAGAAATAAAGTACGTAGCAAAGAAGCCATCATCTCTACTGACAATTCAAAAGTAAAAGTTGTGGTTATTCCTACAGACGAAGAATTAATGATTGCTACTGATACTACAGAAATCCTGAACAACAAATAATCGCAGGAATCCTAAAAGAGTTAAAAGAGGATACCTCCTGAAAAGGAATTCACTATCTTTGCGCAAGAAACAAAGGCAAAGAAAGATTCCTTCAGGAAGTATCCTCTTTCTTTTTGCCCACGTATTCTAACTATAAACGAAAAACCTTCTATTATGAGCAAAAAGATTGTAACATTTGGAGAAATCATGCTCCGTCTTACCACTCCCGATAACTTGCGCATCCAGCAAAGCCATGACTTTCTGGTTAATTATGGAGGAAGTGAAGCTAACGTAGCCATTTCCATTGCCAACTTTGGCGGAGAGGTAGAATATATAACCCGATTACCGGACAATGCGCTGGGAGAGACTTGTATCGCAGAACTCCGTTCTCACAATATCGGAACCAAACACATTCTTTTCGGCGGACACCGCTTAGGAACCTATTATATGGAGAAAGCAGCCGCTATGCGTAACTCCAACGTCATATACGACCGCGAGAATTCCTCGTTCTCTGAGCTGAAACCTGGAATGATTAACTGGCGCGAAATTTTCAAAGACGCATCCATCTTCCACTGGTCGGGTATTGATGCCGCACTGACTCCCGGATTGGCTGAAGTGTGCAAGGAAGCCATTGACATAGCCAAGGAAATGGGACTGACTATCTCATACGACATCAACTACCGGAAAAACTTGTGGAACTATGGAAAAACAGCTCAGGAAGTATTACGTCCGCTCATGACCAGCAGTGACATCATGTTTGGAAGTGAAGGTGAATACGCTCTTGTCACCGGAGTTCCGGCTCCTGGCTTCAAGGCCACCCGAAGCGGTGAAAAATACGATACCGCAGCGTATGAGAAGTTCTGTAAGGAAATCAGCCAGCAGATTCCAAACTGCAAATACATCTATATTGCCCTGCGCAATGTGATGAGTTCAGAACACCACACATTTGCAGGAGTGCTTTATGCACAAGGAGAAATGAAATACACTCGTGTATTCGACATCGACAATGTGATTGACTGCGTGGGAGTAGGCGATGCATTCTGCGGTGCCATGCTTTATGCACAGAACGCATACGAGGACAACCAGAAACGTGTGGATTTCTCTACGGCTGCTTCCGTACTGAAGAATACAATTGCCGGTGACTATAACATGGTGAAAGTATCTGAGGTAGAAGGGCTGCTCGCCCGTCAGGAAAGTGGAGAAGTTGCTCGATAACAATAACTCTATAATAATTCAGGCGTTGAAGAAAATATATAATCTTCAACGCCTGAATTTTTTCTTATCCCTTTCAAAACAGTATCACACCGAAGTCTCCCCTTCAATATACTGTTCCAAAAACATATTTTCACCATCAAAAACCGCATACGAGAACTCGGTAATCCAGTCGCCCAGAATCATCATACGCGATGTACGGCTTAACATTAAATCCAACATAATGTGACGATGACCGTAAATAAAGTAATTAATGTCCGGATGACTCTTTAAATACTCCTTAGAGAATAGTACCAGCGGTTCCTTATCTTCTCCCATATAGTCAGGCTCACGTCCACCCTCCCTTTTCAGGCGACTATGTTTGGCCCATTCCAGTCCAAACTCCACGCTCCATCGCGGATGAAGCATCGCAAACAGACGCTGCAAAGTCTTGCTGTGAAACATTGTGCGCAACAACTTGAATTTTGGGTCATTATCGCCCAGTCCGTCACCATGTCCTAAGAAAAACTCTTTTCCGTAAATCTCACAGGTCAGTGGTTCACGGTGCAGAATGACACCGCATTCCTTTTCCAGATAGTCTCCGCACCAGATATCATGGTTACCGATAAAAAAATGTACTTCCACTCCCAAATCGGTCAGTTCCGAGATTTTCCCCAAGAAACGCGTATACCCCTTGGGAACCACCAACTTGAACTCATACCAGAAATCGAACATGTCGCCCAACAAGTAGACGGCTGCTGCCCGATGCTTGATACTGTCCAAAAAGTTCACCAGCCTGCGCTCCTGCGTACGCCCATGTGCAATGGCCCTCGAACCCAAGTGCGCATCCGAAAGAAAATATACATTCTTCATCGCATCCATAAGTCTCTTTCTACAAAAATCCTAATTCCAGTTTTGCCTCCTCGGTCATCATATCCTTGTCCCATTCCGGTTCAAAGACCAGATTGACCGTAGCAGCAGTCACTCCTTCCACCGATTCTACTTTCTGACGCACATCTTCCATAATGAAATCAGCAGCCGGACAGTTCGGAGCAGTCAAAGTCATGTCGATGGTCAATTCTCCGCTTTCCTGAAGGTCTATCTTATAAATCAAGCCCAGGTCGTACACGTTTACCGGTATTTCCGGATCGTACACGGTCTTCAACATATCTATGATTTTTTCCTCAATCTTCAACTTCGTTTCGTTGTCCATAATCTTTAATCTTTCAATCTTTATTCTTTCCGCAAACTTAGGGAAAAATCTCCATTTTTTCACCTTCGGCCGATAAAAAAAGAGATTAAAGGCGCCCTTCATCCCCGTAACTGTAATAATCACCGTCCGAAACTACCACATGATCCAGCAGACGAATGTTCATAGTACGTGCTGCCTCCAGCAACGCATGAGTCAGACGATCGTCATCCTGACTAGGATGAATATTTCCCGAGGGATGGTTATGACAAAGAATCATGGAAGTGGCCCGTTTCAAGAGTGCCTCACGCAAAATACAACGCACATCAACCTGTGTGGAGGCCAGTCCTCCCCGACTGATTTTGACTGTATCAATCACTTTTGCAGCCTGATTCAGCAACATCACCCAGCATTCTTCTACCGGCAAGTCGCACATCAGGGGATGAAAAAAGGCATACACATCTTGTGAGCTGGTAATTTTCTTCCGCTCAGACGGTTCCTCCTCTCTTCTGCGCTTCCCTAGTTCAGAAGCAGCCAAAATGGTCACAGCCTTTGCCGGACCAATTCCTTTATAGCGACAAAGGTCGTCTACTGTATATTTTCCTAATTCGCTCAAACGGTTGTGACAGTCATCTAGTACTTTCCGCATCAGTTCTACCGCCGTCTCTTCTGTATTGCCGGAACCTATCAGGATGGCCAGCAACTCTGCATTGCTTAAAGCAGCCGGACCGTGCAGCATCATTTTCTCCCGCGGACGGTCTTCTTCCGCCCACTGGGTAATGTTCAGTTTTTCGTTCATGTATCAATTTTTATCTTAAAATACCGACGAACTACCGAACCCCTATTGAGAGCAATTTATTATTTATAGAACGTTTTTTCGAAAGCAGAGAAAGACTTTCCACCACATACACAACGCCTCCACCACGCCCGCAAAAAGCCGGAACCGTAGCCCGTCAATTGTATAAACGCAGCAATGACAGAAAGTCCACCGATTTTTACACTTTTATTGCAAATAGAAGCATCCATAAAAATAATAATGGCAAACAAAGCTAGCAAGAGCAGACTCCACGGACAGATAAGAGCAGCCAGCAATACCAGTACGACTCCTACCGTAAATACAGCAGGAAGCAAATGTACCACCTTCAAAGATTCAGGGTATTTTTTATACAAATCAATGCGTGCGATACCGGAATTGTGCACTTGCTTGAAGAATTTTTTCAAATCTGTACGACGTTTATGCCATACCCAGGCTTCCGGGAACAAACGACAACGGTAACCTCCCTTAAAGATACGGATACTGAAATCAATGTCTTCGCCAAAACGCATGGCAGAGAATCCTCCCAATGCTTTGTACACCTCGGCACGGACTCCCATATTGAAACTACGGGGATAGAATTTATCCATTTTCTTCTTGCCGCCTCGTATACCTCCGGTGGTAAAAAAAGAAGTCATGGCATAATTAATGGCCTTCTGTACATCCGAAAAAGAATCATGGGCACGATCAGGACCTCCAAACGCATCTGCCGGTTCCCGCTGGAGTTCTGCCTCCACCGCAGCCAGATAGGTTTCGGGCAGGATACAATCAGAATCCAGAATCAGCAGATACTCTCCGCGACTGCGCTCTGCCGCATAGTTGCGTGTCTGTCCGGGTCCCGAATTCGGTTTCTCAAAATAGTGCACATCCAACGCTTCTGCATACTTGTCCACCACCTGCTTGCATGGAATGGCAGAACCGTCTTCCACGACCACCACTTCAAAGTTTCGATATGTCTGACTGCACAGACTCTGCAACAACTCATCCACTTCATCCGGGCGGTTGTACACCGGAATCACCACAGAATACTTCGGATTCATCTCTTGTCCTCCTTTAATCTTTTTCAATTAATACTGTAGCATAGACCGATATACCTTCCTCACGTCCGGTAAATCCTAATTTTTCCGTAGTGGTAGCCTTGATGGATACATCATCCACATCTACTTCCATCACCCGTGCCAGCACTTCCTGCATCTCCGGAATAAACTTTTTCAATTTCGGACGTTCGGCACATACCGTGGCATCCACATTACCTACCCGATACCCTTTTCCGGCAATCAGTTTTACGGTCTTTTCCAACAGAATCTTGCTATCAATATTCTTGAAGTCAGCTGAATTGTCCGGAAAATGATAACCAATGTCGCGCATGTTGGCAGCTCCCAACAAGGCATCGCAAATGGCATGAATCAACACATCGGCATCCGAGTGTCCCAGCAAACCCATTTCGTGTTCCAGGCGGATACCGCCCAGCCAAAGTTCACGCCCTGCCACCAGTCTGTGCACGTCGAATCCAAATCCTACTCTTATCTTCATCGTATGTAAAAATCAAGAAGTTTTTCATTTTCCAAAAATCCCTCCAGGTGGTTACCTATCTGCACGGGGCCTACTCCCACCGGTGTACCGGTGAACAACAAGTCACCGATTTTCAACGTGCAGAAACGGCTCACGTAAGCAATAATCTGGTCTACAGAAAATAACATATCAGCTGTATTACCCTGCTGCACCGTTTTTCCGTCAATATCCAGATGGAAATTCACCTTCTGTATGTCGCCCAGCTTTTCCACCGGAACCCAGTCACCGATGGCAGCCGAACTGTCAAATCCCTTGCACAGTTCCCAAGGCTTTCCTTCGGCACGGAACTTACGCTGCAAGTCACGGGCGGTAAAGTCGATACCTACCGTCACGGCATCGTAATAGCGATGAGCAAAACGTTCGGAAATATTTTTTCCCAGGCGGCAGATACGCACCACCATTTCCGTCTCGTAATCCACCTGTTCACAAAAGTCAGGAATAAAAAAAGGCTTGCTGTCTTTCAGCAAGGCAGAATCCGGTTTCATAAAAATAACCGGCTCCTGGGGCAAGGCTTCTCCTGCATGCAGTTCATGGCAATGCAGGCTATAGTTCATGCCTATAGCAATAATTTTCATGGAGTTATTTCTTTATAATTTCATTCAAACGGTTGAACATCACTGCCAGATGTGCATACAGTGACGTATTTTGCACGACAATCGTTTCCGGCACACGGATACGGAAGGGGGTAAAGTTCCACACTGCCTGAATACCTCCGGCCACCATCTTGTCTGTAATATCCTGCGCAATATTGATAGGCACGGTCAACACACCGATTTTCACTCCGTCCTTTGCGCGTCGCTCTTCAAACTCATCGGTATGATAAATCGGAATTCCCTCTACGGTCGTCCCTACCAGATTCGGGTTAATGTCGAATGCTCCCACTATCTGCAGTCCGAAATGTGACAGGCCGGAGTCTCTAAGCAAAGCTCCTCCCAAACTTCCTACACCAAACAGATACGCTTTATGCAGATTCGTAAAACCCAAAAAATCCTCCAGCACCCGGATTAGCAAGTCCACTTCATACCCCACCCTCGTGCGTCCGGAAATATCCACACACGACAAGTCTTTGGCTATCTGTGAGGCATCAATATTTATTTGTCTGGAAATCTGTGTAGAAGATACATACTTTTCCCCTTTCTCTTTCATCAGCTTTGCATTCGAAAGATACCACGGGAGTCTGCGTAAAGTAGGCTCAGGAATCTTGTCCGTCATTTTACGACTTCGTACCGCCATTCGGAGTGTGTTCAATTAATCAATAATGCAAAATTAAACTATTTCTTGTAAACCCTGAACACGATTCCTGAAAAATGTCATACCTTTGAAGTAGATTAAATTAAATTCACATGAAAAAGAATGACTGGAAAGACCGCCTGAACATTGTATATTCCACTAACCCAGACTTCAGCTATCAGCTTGATGAGGAGGAAGAGCCGGCAACTGTCGACCCGAAACAACAGAAACTAAGGGTCAGTATTGAGAAAAAAGGACGAGGCGGAAAGACCGTTACCGTCATTACCGGCTTTATCGGTT
The DNA here is from genome assembly GCF_037892625.1 of Phocaeicola sp. ICN-14070. Lineage (NCBI taxonomy): Bacteria > Pseudomonadati > Bacteroidota > Bacteroidia > Bacteroidales > Bacteroidaceae > Phocaeicola > Phocaeicola sp. ICN-14070. The sequence continues at coordinate 9,907 of NZ_JBBKBF010000094.1, forward strand.
CGGAAGATGATTTAAAAGAACTGGGAAGAATGCTCAAGACCAAATGTGGTGTAGGAGGTGCCGTGAAAGACGGTGAAATTCTCATTCAGGGAGAGTTCAAACAACGCATAATCGACCTGCTGAAAGCAGAGGGATACAGCCAGACAAAATAGGCTAGGAAAAAT
>NZ_JBBKBF010000095.1:0-9389 GCF_037892625.1 Phocaeicola sp. ICN-14070
TGCTTCTGATTTGATGGCTGATTATATAAAATATTTATACAAGACCGTTAGAAAATTTTGGGGTATAGTTGGGGTTGTAACACAAGAAATAGACGATATAATCTCTTCACCCATTGTTAAAGATGCAATTATAAACAATTCCCAAATAACAATACTCTTGGATCAAAGTAAGTTCAAGGAAAGATATTCAAGAATAGCTGAATTGCTTGGTTTAAGTGAAGTGGAATGTAACAAAATATGGACTATAAACTCTCTTGACAATAGGGAAAACAGGTCATATTTTAAAGAGGTTTATATAAGAAGAGGTAGCATAGGTGATGTGTACGGAGTTGAAGAACCGCCAGAGTGCTATATGGCTTATACTACCGAGCGAGCCGAAAAAGACGGATTAAAGCATTATATAAAGAAGTATGGTAATATACAGGATGCAATAGAAAATTTTTGCCGGGATTGGAAAGAGTCTGGGTGTCAGTTTGCTATTGATTTTGTGAAACAAAAAAAATTGGTAAAATGAGAAAGTTTTTTTTATTGGTGTTTTTTGTTCCTGTTGTGGCGGTAGGACAGGTTGCCAAAGTTGATATGACGACAGTCAAACAAGTTTTGACTAACACTGGTTCTGCGGTAGGTAATGAGGAACTATTATCAGGTGTAATTAGTAAACACGTTGATTCTCAGGAAAAGGCGAGCATAGCCATGACTGCTATAATGACTTCCAAATCGCTATATATGCTCTCTTTAAAAAATAAGGATATGTTTAAAATGGATAGCAAGAACGTAACGGAGGTAATTAGACTTTGTAAGGGCATAGCGGTAGAATTGACTAATGTAACCAAAGAGGTTGCCAAAAATCCTAAAGCTACTATTGCTTCTTATAACACATTGCAAAGTTTGACAATGGAAACCGTTCAGTCTTTGCAGTATATATATAGCTTGGTATCTGGCAGTACGCTTCGTATTTCCATTCCGGGACTTCCTGCTATATCCACTTCTAATAATGATGGATTGAACTTGTTAGACCCTGCTACAAGAATCGATGTGATGAATAGAAGCATAGTTAATCTTAGGAGAATATATAATACTCTGATGCAGATAAAGGTACAATTACAATATTCTACCAATTGGGTAAGAATAATGCAAGAAGCACTTCCTTTTGAAACTTTTTATGTTTCTGCTGGAGCAGATATAGTAAAGGATATTGTCGGACAATTCAAGTAATGATTTATGAAATATATAATCTTATTTTCCCTGCTGTTGTTCCCTTTTAGTTTGAAAGCACAGCTCCCAAGAGATATACCAGCGATAGAAACAATTATATCAGGTCATAAATCTATTTGGAATAGGCTAAATGACAGAAAAAACAATGAGGGAGTTAATTATACTCTTTCGACAAGAGTAAAGGATATAGCAGTTCAATATCATCAGGTTAGGGAAGATTTGAGCAAGAGGATTGAATACTCATATAATATGCTTGTCTTTACTAAAGATGTAGTGGAAATATCCAAGCTCTTAGTTGATAATACAAAACTTATTGGCGAATATGCCTCTTTTGTTGCCTCTAATCTGAACAAAATGCCTGACCTATATAATTTTTTTATGAAATACTATGGAGGAATAGAATTGGAAATAAAAAACCTGAAAAATATTGTAACGGCTTCTGTCCTCATACGGAGTAATTATGAAGAACGGTTCTCTGCTATTAGGAACATAAAGAACTCGTTGTTAAATCTGAAATGGATGGTGGAAAGAGTATTGTGGTTGTCAAAAGGAGTGGTACAGTTGGATTACTCCAATACAAACTGGTTGGATTTATTGAAAGATAAGGGTATCCAAAATTTCAGTAAAAAATTGGCTACCGAAGTGATTAACGAATATTCAAAATAAACTATGAGAAAGTTATTTTTATTGAGTTTTGTTTTTTTTCCTGTATGGATGTTTGCACAGGGGAGCTATTATGACGAATCCAAACATTATCAGTTTAGATCTATGGAAAATGGACCTTGGCAGTTCAAGCCGGATTTTTACTATTACTCTTGGATAAAGAAAAAAATTTGGTTTGTTGAAATAAAGTTGCCTGGTTTGGGAATACATGATAGAGGTCCGGCTGGAATTGGTGGGGGCGATAAGTATGTTTCCCGGTATTCTCCCAATTTGCCGTTAAGAACAGCTACCATAGGAATTGCTGAATTGGAAGATCCGGAATATAGGAAACAGTCAGAATCTTATGATAGTGTAAAAAACATGGAAACCCTTTTAGTGGCAGATAGGCAGTTGGATGCGGTATATGGTACAGTGGGCGATAAGCTGAATACATTAAAGGGAGCTTTCGTTGATAATATGGTTACTTATACTGCCAATGATGGCGATGCGGACAAGGCACTTGTTTTATGGAATCAATATTATGCCGTTATAGAATCTGTCAATCTTATAAAAGACGCTTATCTTGATAATTCAAAAAGGTTAAAAGCTTATCAAGAGGAAGTGGAAAAGATGGAAGAACTTGTGGCAGGATCGGCTTCGCTGATAAAACTACAATATAATAAAAAGGAAAATGGCGCATCGTTGAGTATTAATACGGTTGAGGATGCAAAGAAGTATTTTGGAAATTTAAAGAATATGTAATATGGGATTTGAATGTGTAGATAATAACCTTTTAGGATTAATTAATGAGCTTCACGCATTTTTTGTGAAGTATTATTCTGCATTTATATCGGCAGGAAAGGCTTTAGGGGCTTTAATGGTGGTATTCGTTGTTGCTGGTGAGGCATATAAGGTAATGGTTAAACATCAGGCTTTTGATGTGCTTGCCATTCTTAGACCAATAGCCTTTGCTCTTGTTCTATCAAATTGGGTAGCATTTGTTACCGCAGTGGGAGCTATACCCCGGTTGATGGAGAACTACTCTAAGAGTATCTTTGAAAAAGAACACATGAGTATTATCCACGATAGGGAAACAAGAACAAAAGTTGCAGAGGAAGTTTTGGAGAAAACTAAGGAAGCTGAAGCTGCTGCAAAGGTTGCGGAGCAGCAAATAACAGATGGAAGTACTTTTGATAAAATTACCTCTATGGGATTGGATATGCTGGAAACAATCAAGGAACAAATAGCTTCTTTTGGAACTGTTTTTCAGGCTAAAGCTAACCAATGGTTAGAGGGATGGGTTATGAAAATAGGCGAATTGATTTGGCAAATATGCGTTTATCTGTTGTTTTTCATAAAAGAAACATTTGCAGGAATTCTTATTGTAACTGGTCCGATAACTTTTGGATTATCCGTATTGCCGGCATGGAAAGATGCGTGGATTCAATGGGTGGCGAGATATGTAAGTGTTTTGCTATATGGATTTATCGGTTTTTTTGTATTAGCTGCTGCTTTACAGTTGGTGAAGTATGGTGTGCGTATGGATATTAAAATACTGGAAACGGCAACAAGTTCTTCAGAAGCATTTTGGGCTTATTCAAGTTCATCTGTTGTAACGGCTTTATATCATTTCGTTTGTCTGATGGTAGGGGGAATTGCCTTGAAATTTGTGCCGGAACTTGCGACATGGATTATACCCTCTACTGCTGGTCATGCAGCCAAGGAATTTGTATCAGGAATGGAAAGTAAGATTACCAGTGCAGCCACTAAATCAGTTGGTTTAGCCACAAAATAAAAGTTAATTATGATAATAGAAAAGTTAGAAACCAAGATAAAACTTGCAGGATTTATAAGCTTCATTTCTATTCTTGCAAGTTGCATTATAGCCATATCATCTTTTTTTATGGCAACGATAATGGTCAGAGAAGAGAGAAAGAAAATATATGTTCTTGATGGTGATGTTCCTTTGTCTGCGACACATACACCTCAAGAAATAAATATAGAGATAGAAGCTAAAGCTCATATCCAATCTTTTCATAGCTATTTCTTTACGTTACCACCTGATGATGAGTATATAAATTATACGCTTGAAAAAGCGATGTATCTCATTGATGAATCTGGTCTAAAACAAAAGAACGCTTTACAGGAAAAAGGATTTTATGCTGGTATCATGGCTCAATCGGCAGCGTTTTCTATTATGTGCGACAGCATTAAATTTGATAAGGAATCTATGTGGTTTAGGTACTATGGAACACAGAGAATAGAAAGAAAGAGTTCAATTCTAAGGAGGCAGATAATTACAGAGGGATATTTGCGTGATATACAGCGGAGCAATAATAATCCTCATGGTTTATTGATTACTGATTATAAAACGATAATGAATAAGGATTTAGAGTATATACCTAAAAACAGTTTGTAGTATGAGTTTTTGGAAGAAGTTTAAGAATAAGGAAGACTTGTTGAGCCGGGAACAGGGAGAGTACTTCTTTAAAGCTGGTGAGGAAATTGTTTCTCGTTTAAAAATAGACGAGAAGATTAGAAAAGCGAATAAATATGGAAATGAAAAACCGCAAATGGCTTTTTTGTTGATATTTCTATTTATAGCATTGATGTTTCTTATTGGCGGTTTATATACTGGTGGTGATTATATGCCGCAGATGAATAATGTAGCAGCACCGCCACAACAGACAACAGACAAGTTTCAAATGAAAATGGAGGCTTTGAAAAATGAATTTTTTGCAATTTCTGATACTCTTACAAAGGTGATGGAAAAAGAAACTCTGACAGCTGAAGATTCTGTTTTCATAATGGAAAAATATCAGAGACTGGAAGAAATAGACAAAATAATTAATACAAAATTCAACAATGAAAATTAATTTCAAACAACCTAAATACATGATACCTGCAATAGCTTTTTTCCCTGTTGTCTTTATTGGGTATCAAGTTATATCCATATTTGATTTTGAAGTGGAGAAAGAGGACAAGCCTGTACAAACAGATGGAATTAATATAGAAATGCCAAAGGTTAATATCGATAAGGAGTTGAAATCAAAATATCAAAACATGATGGATGATATGGGAAAAGTCAAAGATCATGTGGCTGTTCAGAATTTGGATGAAGAAACAACAAACCCTTCTGATGCTACTTCTTCTGTATATACAGAGGAAGATCTGCAAATGTTGGATAGCTTGGAAAGAGTTAAACAGCAGAATTTGGAAGAGATAAAAAGGATGAACGAAGAACTTTCAAAGAGAGGGGAGGATAAAGCGGACATTGAATCTTCACAGAAAAATGCTGTAAAATCTGAAACAGAGGCATTGGCTGAACAGTTGGAAATGCTACAAAAAGTAGCTTCAGGGGAATATAAATCACCAGAGCAAATTAAAAAGGAAGAAGAAGAAAAAAAACAAAGAGAAGCGCTATTGAGAAAGAAGGAGGAAGAGGCTTTAAAAAATGCTCCTAAGGAAGTTGTAAAAGCTTCTTCTGACAATGAATCCTATTTCAATACAGTAGGGAAAAAAGAAGATGATACGCATCTGATAAAAGCGATGGTTGATGAAACATTGAAGTTATATGATGGAAGCAGATTGCGATTAAGGTTGCTCGATGATATAATTCTTGATGGAAACGTGATAAAAAGCGGAAGCTATTTATATGCCACTGTAACAGGTTTTGGAGCGCAGAGAATTAGATGTAAGGTCAATTCTATCTTTGTAAATGATATACATATAAAAGTTTCTCTTAATGTTTTTGATGTAGATGCAATCGAGGGCATTTATGTACCACAATCTAAGTTTAGGGATTTGGCTAAAGAAGCTGCTGCTTCTGCAATGGGACAGTCTGTAAGTTTTAATCAAACTACTGGAGAACAAAATTTGGAAAGTTTGGCATTTCAGACATTACAGAGTGTGTATCAATCAGCAACTTCGGCTGTAGCTAATAACATAAAGAAAAATAAAGCAAAAGTGAAATATAGTACAATAGTGTATTTAATCAATGATAAAAACAACTAATATGAAAAAGGTCTTATTTCTTTTAGTAAGTGTCTTGTTTGTTTTGGGCGGATATGCTCAAAATTTGCCAATAGATGATATGAGATTGGCAGGAGAAAATCACGAATCTTTAAAGGTTATATATATAAATAAGGATGTTTCAACTCATTTTGTATTAATGGAGGACATCGAATATGTGGATATATCGGTCGGAAATATAGTCGGAAATCAGCCAAACAATAATACGCTTCGTGTGAAGCCATTGGAAGAGGGGGCTAATGGTGTTGTTACGATTGTAACAGAGAGGCACATGGTTCAGTACTATTTGGTATATACGGCAGAAACAAGTAAGGTCTTTACAAGAATCAATGTTCCTTATTCTGACCTTCGTAGTTATATGAATCCTGAAACAAATCTTACTCGTTCACAAATGTATGATTATGCTTATAGAATGTTTATATCTGATGATAATTTCTATGATGTTTCTACAAAGCAGCATGGGCTTCAAGTTAAGTTGAATAATATCTATACAATGGATAAATATTTCTTCATAGATGTTTCGTTATTCAACAAAACTAATATTCGTTATGATATAGATTTAATTAGATTCAAGATTGAGGACAAGAAACAAACCAAATCAACTAACTATCAGGAGATAGAAATCTTTCCAATAATGCAGGTAGAGAAAGATAACGTTTTCAGAAAAAAATATAGAAATATATTTGTTTTTGAAAAATTCACTTTTCCTGATCAAAAGGTTTTTACCATTGAATTTTCCGAGAAACAGATTTCTGGTCGTACTGTCAAACTTATGATAGATTATGAGGATGTTTTAAATGCAGATACGTTTGTTGAATGAAAATAAAAGTCACATGAAAAGAATTTTATTGATTTTAAGTTTGTCGTTAGCGGTTCTTCCATCAGTAGCCGGGAATGGCGATAAGTTCTTTAATTTGTCTGCTGGGTGGCAGTGGAAGAATACAGTTAATGCAATCATAGGTTTTGAAGCAGAGACAAAATATCATAATGCGTGGGAAATGTATGTTGATTTATCCACAGCTTACGAAAAATGCCCACAACACGGAACTGTGGATAGTAAATCATTTTGGGCATACAAAACTTTTGGAATTGGTGGAGCGTATAAACCTTTAATATATAGGGGTAAAAATTCAACACTAAGATGGAGATTGGGAGCTGATTTAGGTGCTAATAGAAGAGGTTTCCAAGCAAGTTTGGATTTAGGATTTGAATATGCTTATTCTTTACGGTCAGGAATCCAACTGTTTGTCATGCAAAAAAATGATTTTGTCTTTTGGACGAGAGATCATTTTAGGAATGGGGTATTAATAGGAGTGAAATTTCCATTAAATTAGAAAGAAATGAGAAAGGTTTTATTAGGAATGTGTTTCCTGTTATTGGCTTCTTGTGAAAAACATATAGAGGTAGAAGATATATATACAAAATATAAAATTGGCAATATACTGTGTTCAGATGGTTCTATTACCCATCCAAGTATCATAGAGAATAAAACCCCCATTGCGGTTATATTCTATTGTGGAAACAGTAGGGAAGAAGAAACAGAAAACGTAGCCTACGCTATTGGTCTGTCTGATTTGGGTGAGGCTTGTTTGACAGAAAAACTGGAGAATATATCAGAGGTCAGCGAGGATATATATGCTTTCGATGGATTTAAGAATACTTCTTCTTTTAAGTTGGATGCGGAAAAAGATACAATTAGACAGCCTGCAATAGATTTGGTTTGGGAGTATGAAGCTGGAGGTTTAAGAGGGTGGTATATCGGTTCTGTTGCCCAACATGAAGCGTTATATGAAAATTTAGATATAGTCAATGAGACTTTTTCCAAGATAGGGGTAAGTACATTGTCTGGTTTGTATTGGACTTCTACCGAAGATGTGGATTCACCCAATTATCATGCGTTGGTTTTCTCTTACTCTGACGGAGAATCCATAGCTTCAAGAAAAGATAAAAACAATAATGTACGACCATTTATAACATTAAAATAGTATGAAGAAAATAATCATGTGTCTTAGTATTGTTGCTTTGGCTTCTTGTAAAAGCAACAATATCATAACTTCAAGTAATTATTCGGTGAGTGAAAAAGAAAACGTATTGCGTGAGAATAATTCATGTTTTTCTACGGTCTCTATTATTGGAGGTGCTTCTTTGGCTGCCGAAAGAGAAAAAGAGGCTATGCTTAAAAAGAAAATGGAAAAAAGGGAAAAAGCATTGAACAATATAGATGGAATTGATGTAACGAGAATCAAAGATGCAGATGGTAATGTTTTGTTTAAGGCTGTTGTACAAAATGAACTTCTGTTCGCTTTTGACAGTTTTGAATTATCAGAGGATGCCAAAGGAATTTTGGATAAACTGATTCCTGTAATAGAAGATGTTCCAGATACAAAACTTAAAATTATAGGGCATACAGACAATATAGGTGGCAAAAGTTATAATGATAATCTTTCACTTAATAGGGCTAAATCGGTTGCTTCCTATCTATCTGCCGGAGGAATTGATAGAAACAGCATCATAGAACAAGGGAAAGGATTCAGTCAGCCTGTTGCTGATAATACGACAGAACAAGGACGTGCGAAAAATAGAAGAGTGGAGATTTTTATTAATAATGAAATAAAACAATGACTGGTGTCTTTTCATCGTTCCAGGATTGTGCAGCTCTGGAGTGAATGGTGTCTTTATGATATTCTTCAGGACTTGATGAACCGGGAACTGGAAGATGAAAAGGTGTCTGTAACGATAGGGAAAAGAACTGTGTTCAGTACTGGTTGTTTTCCCTATTGTTGTAATATATTTGGTATAATATGGAAGAAAGTAAAGAACTTCAAAAGATGTACACTCTTTTTAGGGGGTGTATTTACGTTTCAATTATATTGGAGATAATAGTGTTTGTTCCTTTCCCTTTTTTAAAAGGAGTGCAATTCATCATAGACCCCATGTCAAGATGGTTGATATATGATAACTTGATATATAGCAAATTGGCGACAGTCTTACTTGTTCTAATAACTTGTATTGGTACTCGTGCGCAGAAAGCGATTGAATTTGATGCAAGGAGAATGGTTGTTTACCCGATGATTGGGGGAATTGTAATAACTGTGCTAAGTGTATTTTCTTATAATCATATATTGAATTTTATGGTTTGGAAAATTCCCCTTAATTTGGTCTTTTATATGTTGTTTTCATTTATAGGAGTTATTCTTATAAATGTCTCTTTAGATAATTTGTCTAAAATAATCAAACATAATTTGGGGAGGGATAAATTCAATTATGAGAATGAGAGTTTTAAACAAGTTGATAAAAAGGTGGAGAATCAATATTCTGTTAATATTCCAACTAAATATTATCATAAAGGAAAGTTGAGGGATGGATGGGTGAATTTTACAAATCCTTTTCGTGGAACGTGGGTTATTGGTACTCCGGGGTCTGGTAAAACTTTTAGTATTATAGAGCCATTTATTAGGCAGCATACATCAAAGGGTTTTGCTATGGTTGTATATGATTAT
>NZ_JBBKBF010000096.1:0-8696 GCF_037892625.1 Phocaeicola sp. ICN-14070
AAATCAGTACTTCCTTGGCAGTACTCTAATACTTTCCTTGGAGTACTACAGTACTTACGTGGAAGTACTCAAGTACTGACAAGAAAGTACTGAAAGCTATTAAATCTGTATTTCTCAATATGTTACAGAAATTTATAGAAAATCCATCCCTTTCAAAGAAAAATCATTTCCGTCTTGACAAAGGAATATAGGCCGAACACTCCCAGCCTGAAAGTCGGTTACGCAAGAAAGGAGACATATTGAACTTCCTTGTCATCCCCCATTTGTATTGCACAGCTACTTCCATGAATCTGAAGTCATACGCCAACCTTGCAAATATCGGCAAGTCGAAGAAACTTTTGTCATAAAAATAAAAAGTAGGCTCCACTCCTACCGACAGATTCAATCCTCGAAACAGGTACCGTCCCACACTTCCAGCAAAAGATGCCGACCACAGATTACGGATTCCTTCTCCGCCCACATACGTCGTATGCACGTCAGAAGAAAGATAACGGAATCCATAGCTGTAACGGCCATATCTTGCCGATAACGACAAGTCGAAGAACCAGCCGGTATCCGGACGATTCAGCCGCCAGCGGTATCCGGCACCCAAAGTAAAATCAGCCCCCAAACGGGAGTTCGCCAAATCGAAAGGCGGTAATCCTTTCTCCGGTGAAGCCACCTGGTAGTTTACGGTATTTTTCCCTCCATAAAGCACCAGGCCTGAAGAACGGAGCATCTGTGCACGAACTGTCATCCATAAAAAGAAAAGGAATAAGAAAAAAGATAATCGTTTCATACTGATTTCCAATTAGCGTTATTATTTTTAATCTGGTTTCTGTTTTATTTACTTAACGATTCATTATTCAGCGAAATAAACGGGTGATTCTTTTTTATCGAATCCACATTATATTCAACATTAAACACTGCATGGTCAAAATCTAACTGTGTTTCAGACTCTGACAGTTCCATCCACTCCGTTTGCCGCAAGCAGCAACCACCTACCAGTCCGAAACCGTTCTCCACATTGGTGTAAGTAGCCCGCATAGGAGCCAGCTCCACATTACCCAGTTCATTATTCTTCTGCTCATTAAGTGATTTCAAATAACGGTAGAACTCTTCAGACAGACTATATAAATAAACCTTATATTGCTTTCTGTTTATAAAAGTCTCATCTTGAATAGAAGTCTTGTAATCAGGTATGTAAGTCATATTCAGGCGAAGTGTGTAATTCTTTCCCTGAATTTTCTCATCGCTCCAAAAATACAGATTCTGATAGTACGCATAGTTTCCCATAAAAATGTCATCCAAACCAGAAGAAGCATCCAATATTGGCTCATCACTCCAGTCCATATAAGCAGAAGACGGTTTACCATAATGCACCTCCGAAGTCCCCTCTTTCCAATACTTCACCCTTTCTTTGACCGTTACCGCATAGTAATTTTCAATCTTTGCATAATCGGTAAAATTTATCTGAAGCTGGAGCACACTCAACTCAGAGGGTTTTCGTTCTATTTTAACAGCGTTTAAGGGGAAAGGAGCAGGAATAATGGTAAAGGCAGATACTGCTTTCACCCCTTCTACCGAAGCTGTAAGCCGGACACGGTCACTCGTCTCATAGGGCTGCACCACATAATAACTTTTGGCGGGAACTCCCGGCAATGAATCCTCTGTCCACAACAAAGGAACAGCAATGTCATTCACTTCCAACCTGATGTCCCTGCCCTTTAATCCATACATTCTCATGCCTTTGTCATAAACCGGAAGACTGTGCGAAAGACGTACCACCGTAGTATCACCACTTCCAGGATAACTATATACCGTTAATTTAGGAACCTCTGAAATCTTATCCAAGTCAAAATAATACACACAAGATGACAACAGGCTGAAGGCTGCAAGTATTATTATGAGATTCTGTTTGTGTAAATGCATAAATACAATGTTTAGAAATTTGTTATAATCAATGACATTCCAATGCATGCCGATTCAGAAATTTAAGGTGTAGCTAAAAGAAGGAATTATCGGGAACAGTCCGATAGCCTTTCCTCTGAAACTTCCATCCACCTGCCGTTCTATCTTTGTATAAAAAGGATTCATACGGCAATAAGCATTATAGATACTCACATTCCAAATTCGCTCGAATCCCCGCTTGGTAGTCCGCCGGAAATTGATACCCACATCCAGCCGGTGGTAGGCAGGCAAAGTAATATTGTTAGGTTTTCCATACATCGGCTCTAAGTCCGACAGCTGCGAGGTTCCAGGTAGGCAAGGATTTTCCACATACTGTGTAGGAACCGTCGCATGGTCACCACTACGATAAGTCCACGCTGCATATACATCCATTCGATGGCTGAATTTACGACGATAGACAAAATTCAGTTTATGACGATTATCAAACTTGCTGGGATACCAACCGGAATAGAAATCATCAAATTTTTGCTTGCTCCATGATAAAGTATAACCAGCCTGAAAGAGGTTCTGCTCATCATGATACACCAACGATGTTTCCAACCCATACGATTTGCCATCTCCCACCCGTACCACCTGTTCCCAGTTTCCGGCAGGCAATGTAAGACTGCCTCCCGCCTCGTACTCCAACATTCGGCTGGTAGTACGGAAATAGCTTTCCACCTCCAGGCGCAACCTCCACGGAAGTTCCATGTACACACCACCTGCCACCTGTCGCGAATGCATAGGACGTATACGGGAGGTAGAAGGAACCCAACAATCGGTCGGCAAGTTTAAATAAGAATTGGATAACTGGTGCGCAAACTGACTCATCTCGGTATAGGAAACTTTTAAAGTGGTACGACTGAACAGACGGTAACTTGCCGATATTCTCGGCTCCAGCGAATGATATACTGCTCCCGAAACTTGATACATGGTATAACGTCCCCCCAAGTTTATCCGCAGCTTTCGGGTCAGCCTCATATCGTCTTCCGCATAAAAAGAGAATTCATTCCCCTTGTAATGGCTCTCTACTGATGACAATAACGTATCCGTCATTTCCTCCGTACCTCTTATATCCTGTGATAGCGTATGCTGCGGACAATAGATATGATACAAGTAATCGCTTCCGAAGCGAACATGATGACTCGCCGTAGGAAGGTAATGAAAATCCATGCGAAAACCTACGTCATCAATAGTAGAATAACTGTCCCTCTGCATCCGGTCTACAGAATATTCTTTATCATCTTCCCCTTTATAAAAACTATCATCTGACCTGAAGTCATATTTAGACAGATTACGGGCATATACCAAAGAAAAGTTACCGGTCAGTTTATGATTGAACTGATTATTCCATGACAACGCGGCAGAAAGATTTCCCCATCTGATATGATATTCATCCGTGGTCTGTTCTTTCTCTTGATGGAGCAGATTTCCTGACGGGAAAAGCTGTTTATCCTTCATTTTAAACAAATCTCTTCCAGAATACACACTAAAAGAAAGCCTGCTCTCATTGGAAAACCGATGTGTAATTTTCGCATTTATATCATGAAAAGCATAACGGGCATTGATATCTTCTTCGGGAAAGAAACGATTGGCAATCCGCAAAGCAGGAGCAGAAAGCACGTCCAACCAACTCCGGCGCATACCGAACACAAAAGAAGTTTTTTCCTTTATGACAGGCCCTTCGAAACGTAGCCTTCCGTCCAGCAGCCCCAACGAGACCATACCATGAAACTCCTTTAAGTCCCCCTCCTTCATACGGACATCTGTCACAGACGAAAGCCTCCCTCCGTAACGTGCCGGGAAACCACTCTTGTAAAAATCCACGTTCTTCACTATATCCGTATTAAATGCAGAAAACAATCCTCCAAAATGATTCACCTGATAGAGAGGCATGCCGTCCAATAAGAATAAGTTTTCATCATTCTTCCCCCCGTGTACATAAAGCCCGGAGAGCAGTTCCGTGCCAGCAGATACTCCGGGAAGCTGCTGAATTGCCTTGACTAAATCCGGTGAACTGAACAGTGAGAATTCCGTATTCAACTGTTCTGAAGTCAACGAAATCTTTCCAGTCTGAGTTGTAAAAAGAGAAGTATTCAAATCGGCTGTTACCACTACCCCTTCCAATGCAGTGGAACTTTCCTTCAAATAAATAGTACCAGAATAATCTGAACGCAAGTCCAATTCTTTCACCACCTCTTCATAACCTACATAAGAGAAACGCAAAGTATGCTTTCCTTCCGGTAATGTCAAACTAAAAAAACCATGTTCATCCGTTAAGGTACCGATATGCATATTCTGATCATACACCGTGACATTAAGGAGTGATTCCCCATTATCCTGACACACGTGTCCTGAGAAAGTATACTGGCTCGATTTAAACAACAAAACATAGCTGCCTTTTATCTCCCATTTGATTCCGGTTCCGGAAAAGACTGTTTGCAGATTCTCCTTCAATGACTTACCAGAAGAAAGAATGCCAGATAACCGTATCATTTCCAAAGAAGAATCATAGACGAAATTCACATGATACAAGTCTTGCATTCGTACGATTGCTTTCTTCAATTCTGAAGTTTCAGAACAAGGATGTCCCCCTAAACATAAACAGACAGCCGCCACAGTCCACAAGGTACTCATCATACTTGCTTTTTAATATGCACTTTTAATACTTTTTCTATTATCTCGATGATTTCGTCCAGACTGTGTGCATCGAAATTGGCTGTCAACCGTTTGTCTGTCCGGTCAGCTACCAGCTTTACCCCATAATAACGGGAAAGCTCTGCAAGTACTTTCGGAAGAGGAGTATTCTCAAATACAAAACTTCCTTTCTTTACAGAATCCGGACGATGGACGATTTGCGGAACATGCTGACCTTTTACCACTTGTGCCTCCATTCCAGCCAGAAGTTCTACACCTTCCGACTGACCTAGTACAGAAAACCGTACTTTTCCCGATTCCACCTGAACCCATGCGGTATCCGCACGGCTTTCATCCATCACGAAACAAGTACCCAACACTTGAACTTCAGCCAACTTTCCTATTACTTTAAACGGACGAGTACAATCTCTTTTTATCATAAAACCAACTTTCCCCGTCAATTTCACTTCACGACATACATCTGCATAATCCTTTGTACGGAAACAAATAGAAGAATAGGGATATACCGTAACGACCGAACTGTCCGGCAACTGGTACTTTACTGCATGTTCGTATGCTGCCAATTCTGTCCACTGCTTCTCAGGAGATATACCCACCCAGACAATAAACGCCAGCAATATAGCCGCAGCCAGCCCAGATAAAAACAGGAAATACCGGTTCTTTCCGCCTGCCCTTCCAACCACTCCATGCTTTTCCTTGAAAACTTTCAAAGCCTGCCGTGTGTCCAATTTATTCTTTTGATAGTGCCTCAACACAAAACGAAGGCATTTTTCTTCTAATTCATTCATGTTTCTGGTGATATTATACATTCAACCCTATGACAATAGAAACTCCAAAAATCACTACGTGAAAACACTGAATTTTAGTTAAAGAGAAACATATACACTTTATATGCCCCCTCACGTATCAAACGAAATGCCTTCTGAATATGACTGTCGACTGTATGAACCGAAATATGAAACTTTTCAGCAATCTCCTGATACTTCAGGCCATCCCGTTTATGCAAAAGAAAGACCTCACGGCAACGCTCAGGCAAGGCATCTATGGCAGTCCACATTCGCGCCTCCATCACACTCCGCTCCTCCACCTCCTCATCCAACAAGGTTTCTTCTAATTCAGTAAATGAGACTCCCGATTTGAACAGATTTTCCTGACTCAAATAATCCAAGCTACGGTTCTTAACCATCACATACAAATAAGCCTTCATATTACTTACCTCACAAGACTTTTCATTATTCATTTTCTCCCACAAAGACGAAAAGCAATCCTGCACAATATCTTTGGCCATCTCTACGTCCTGTACATAATGTGTTGCATACAAACACAAAGGTCTATAATAAAACTTGAATAACTCATCTATATTTAATCTGTCTCTTCCCATGTGCAAATCGATTTCTATTTCAAATAGAGACAGATGAAAATACCAAAATCACCATCCTACTTCTGTAAAAAAAGTTAAGTCTTTTCAGTTCTTCATACCTCTCACCGCAACGCCTCTTCCACTGCCCGCAGATACCCGTCCAAGCGATTGCTCTTCAAGATAGCCTTCCGCTGTTTCTTGTCCAGCTCCGGCAACAGGTACTCCCAGCAGGTCTTCAGCTTGGCCAGCAGCTGCGCCTCTCCGCCCTCTATCACCCGATGATAATACAGATACATCTGCCGGTGCATCTGCGCTACCCGTGCCTTCAATTCGTTCTCGGACAATTCTCCCTCACGGAAAGCCAGCGCCAGCGCCGGATTCGCCAGCAGCCCGCGGCCCAGCATCACCCCTTTCAGCCGGGGAAACGCTTCCAGTACCTCCCGGGTGTCGGCCACCGTCAGCAAATCACCGTTGTACACCAGCGGCCGCTCACACGCCTCATAGAACGCACGGAACGCCTCCCGGTCCACCGCCCCCTTGTACTGCTGCTTCCCGATGCGCGGATGAAGCGTTACCTGCGTCACACACGAACGGTTGAGTAACGGCACGAGCGCCTTCCACTCCTCCGCATCCTGGCCGCCTAACCTCATCTTCACCGAAAAGCGAATCTCCGGAAACACCTTCATCATCTCCAACAGCGCCTCCACCTTCTCCGGAGAAGACAAGATACCCGCTCCCTTCCCACGACGTACAATCAGCGGAAACGGACAGCCCATGTTCACATCTATCTCCCGATAGCCCTGCGAAGCCAAAAAGTCCGTCAGCACCTTCAGCTCCTCCGGGTCTGAGGCAATCACTTGCGGAACCAGCCGGGGCACCGTGTTCTCTTCAGGCGACACGTCGCGCCTGTCCTTGTTACGAATCTCTCCCTTCTCCAACCGGACAAAAGGAGTATAATACGCGTCCACACCTCCCAGGCACTGCGCATGTGCATTGCGCCACGCCACTTCCGTAAAGCCCTGCAAAGGGGCTGCATAAATTACTGGTACATTCTCTTTCATATCCCGCAAATATAGGAATAATTCGCTATCTTTGTGAAAATACATAAACTTCACTCTCATGGAGAAATACATCTTTGAACTGAAAATGAAGGTTCGCGACTATGAATGCGACCTGCAGGGAATCGTCAACAATGCCAATTACCAGCACTATATCGAGCACACCCGCCACGAGTTTCTCTCCTCCGTCGGTGTCAGCTTCGCCCAGCTTCACCAGCAGGGCATCGACCCCGTGGTAGCCCGCCTGAACATGGCTTTTAAAACCCCGCTGACCAGCGGCGACGAGTTCATCTCCCGTTTGGCACTCCGCAAGGAAGGCATCAAATACGTCTTTGTGCAGGACATCTACCGCCTGCCCGACCTGAAACCCGTCATCAAATCGACCGTAGAAACCGTGTGCGTAGTCAACGGACGCCTGAGCGACAGCGCCCTCTTCAATGAAATCTTTGCTCCCTACCTGAACCAATGAACGAAAAAGAACTCCTCTGCCGCATGGCCCTTCCCCTTCTGCCCGGCATCGGTCTGGTAGGAGCCCGCCACCTGATTCAGGCTGCCGGAAGTGCGGCCATGCTTTTCGAACACGCCCGCGAGCTGCCGGCCCTTCTTCCCGGAGTCACTCCGAAAGTGGCCACTGCCTTTCAGCATACGGAAGTATTCCGCCTGTGCGAAGCCGAGCTCTCGTTTGCCCAGAAGCACCAGATTCAGTGCCTGACCGAAGACGACGAAGCCTACCCTTCCCGCCTCCGCGAATGTCCCGATGCCCCGCTCGTGTTGTTCTACAAAGGCTCGGCCAACCTGAACAGCCGTCACATCCTGAGCATCGTAGGCACACGCAATGCCACCGACTACGGCAAATCCCTCTGCCAGCGTTTCATGCAGGAACTCAGCACCCTGATTCCCGACGTGCTGATAGTGAGCGGGCTGGCTTACGGCATCGACATCCATGCCCACCGTGAGGCACTGACCCACGGATTCGACACGGTGGGCGTACTGGCTCACGGTCTGGACCGCATCTATCCAGCTGTACACCGCCGCACCGCCACCGAGATGCTGACACAGGGCGGACTGCTCACCGAGTTCATGAGCGGCACCAACCCCGACCGGCAAAACTTCGTGAAGCGAAACCGCATCGTAGCCGGCATCAGCGACGCCACCCTCGTGGTAGAATCCGGCCCCAAAGGTGGCTCCCTCATTACCGCCGAGATAGCCGAAAGCTACCAGCGCGACTGCTTCGCCTTTCCGGGCCGCGTAGGCGACACCTACTCCACCGGCTGCAACCTGCTGATACAAAAAAACCGCGCTGCCTTGATACAGAGCGCGGAAGATGTGGTAAAAGCCATGAACTGGGACCATGTGCCCGTTTCCCCTCAGGTAGTCCAGCGCCAGCTGTTCCCGGAACTGACACCCGAAGAAGAACAAGTCATCACCCATTTACAGAAGCATCCCGACGGAATACAAATCAATACGTTGGTAGTGGAAAGCAACATCGCCATCAACCGCATGACCAGCCTGCTGTTTAATTTAGAGATGAAAGGCGTGGTCCGTGCACTAGCAGGAGGAGTCTACAAAATGGCATAAAAAATGGGAGAACGCTTTCTCCCAACCTTGTTAACCTTAAATCTAATACTATGAAAAAAATCACGTGACAAATGTAAGAATAACACTTATTCTGTGCAAATATTCGCCACCTG
>NZ_JBBKBF010000097.1:0-8612 GCF_037892625.1 Phocaeicola sp. ICN-14070
CTAAATACTTTCTTCATAATTTCGCTATACTTTTTATGGTTAATAACTATGTTTTGTATTGCTCTCACAACACTTACAACTTGAAGTGTTATTTGGAAACCGATAGGCAAAAATGGCTCAACGATGTCAATTAACGAGAAAATCCTACGATAATCTATCAAGTGATAGAGCAAAAGACGTGCCAAGTTAAATATGGCACGTCTTTTGCCAGTTTTGTCAGTCCTTTTATGGGATATACAACAGCGCAAACTCCGCCTTTCTCCGTTTGAGCAGCATGGCGTGGCGTTTTCCTTTGTAGTTGCAGAAGGCTATATACTCACGGTAGATGTTCCTGTCACCAGCTTCCAGCTTCTTGATTAAGGTGCTTTTGGGGATTGTTTTGCTGCCTAACAGCTTCGCCGGTCCCACATTGTAAGCTAACGTGCCAAGCAAAATCGAATCAACCCCGAATTTACGGAACATGGCGACAAATTTGCGCAGGTCTTTCCGCAAAAGTTCATCCGCATCCCGTTTTGTCATGGTTCGTGCCGAATACTTCTCGTTTGGCAAAAGTTTGTGACCCCAACCGACGTATGGGTAGTGTTTTTCTGAGTGCCAGCCTTCAAAGTAGCGGCAGCATAAAAAAGCACGTTCCATAAGCGGCAGTCGGTAGATTGCCGCCTGCCCGTCCGTTCCCTCTTGGCGGCTGATCTGCGCGGACACAGAACAGACCGTCAGAAGTGAACAGAGCATTGTCATGAATACACGCATCATTTCAACAAGGGGCTGAAGTTGCCGATGGGAACGATGGTAAGATCGTCGTCCTTTACATTCCTGTTGTTGAAGTCAAATTCCAGTTCGTAGGAGTTGCTAAAGTTATCCTCCACCACCACGATGAAATTATGCGCCTCATCACCCGCCGCCGTGTAGTACAGGCGGAATTTTTCGTTCTCCAGCAGGTAGCGGTCGTTAGGCAGGAAGGTGATGCCGTTATCCATTTTGAGCGAGCCTTCCCCCTCGAACTGGAAATAGCGGATGGTATAGAGCGTACCCGAAAAGTCGCCCTCCTTTTTCAGTTCACAGCGGATTTCCACTGTCTGCCCCTTTACTACCTTGTTCGGCACGGGCATGACCTCCACCGTGAAGGGATAGGACTGCTGGATGTCCATGTCATCGTCACATGACACGAGGGTGAATGACATGGCGGCTATCAGGCATAACGCCACTGCCTTGAATATTGATGTTCTCTTGTTTCTGTTGTTCAGTATGTTCATTGTTCTTCGATTTTTAGATGGTTGTTTTTCTGTTTTTTCGTTGTCAGTTGCAGGTACTCGTTCAAGTCCTTGCAACCGTCATAGAGGGAGGAACGGTCGGTGACACGTTCCCCGTATCGCATGGTAAGTGCGGCAAGCGTCCGCCGTCCGGCTTCGTCACGGTCGAGGAAGCAGCCGATGCGCCCGTATCCGTCCAGCAATCCCGCCGCCTTCTCCACGTTGGCGACTGAGTTCAGCACAAGACAGTCAGCGTTACCGGTTACACCAAGCGTCACGGCAGAGAGAAAGTCCATGAAGCCCTCGAACACGAGGCACTCGTCAGCCGGGATGTCATTCGCCTTTACCAGTGATACAGACTTCGGAGGTATGCAACCCTTGAAATATCGGCTTCTGACTTCATAGCCACCTGCCATGTTCGGAAAGCCAACGGCAAAATACCGTTTTCCACGCACACCGTAGTTCAAGCGGCAGCAGTGACGGGATGCGATGGCGTAAGGGATGCCCCGTTCCTCTAAATACTCCGTCAGCAGTGAGCGGAGCAGCGGAGCGACCTCCACATCCTCAAAAACGGATTCGGTCGGCTTCGAGAGATAGACGGGCTTTTCCCATCCGGCAACCGTCATATTGGCGGCTTCCGCTATGAACTTCGCTTGCTTCATGAAGTCATCGCTTTGCAGAAACTCCCCGGCAAGCGTGAAGATGTCGCCGCCCTTGCCCAAACCGAAGTCGTACCAGAGCTGTTTCGCCACGTTCACACGGAAAGAGGATGTGCGCTCGCCCCTGTACGGGGCAAGATACCACAGCTCGTTACCGCTCCTTCTGACAGGCTCATGCCCCAGCCGTGCGAGAAAATCCGCAAGCGGCATCCTTCTGACAGCATCTATTTCCGTCCTTTCCATGCCCGTGTCAGTTGATGATGAACTTGATACCGACCCCGAACTGCGTGTGGAACTTCCGTGTGTCGCCACCCCAAAGGCAACGCTCCCGCAGGTTGGCAAGCAGGGCGATACGGTCTGCCACGTAACACTCCACATCGAGCGTCAGCGCACCGCCGTAGATGAAGGCGTCCCGGTCGTGCAGCGTGGAGCCGTCATGCAGCACCTTCTTCCCCCAATTTACCGCCTCATATCCGGCGAGAGCCGAAGCCCCGGCATAGACGAAAACAATCTTTCGGGCGTCCGACAGTATCTTGAAGTAATAGCCGCCCTCCGCCGTGAACTGCGCCACGGGTATCTTGGTGTCCTTGTAGGGATTGTTCTTCAACAGGTATTCGCCACCGAACACCCACTTGTTCCCCTTCTTCGTGTAGGTGGAGAGAGCCGCCCCGAAGCTGTACCCGCCGTCCTTGCCGCCGAGATTGAAGCCGTCCGCCATGTCCGCCCTCACCTCGATGCCCTGCATCTTCGGCAGACACCGCTGGGCGTGCGCCTGCCCTGTAAAAAGGGCAAGCGACGCGATGATTATTGCGATGTACTTTCTCATGGTCAGCGTACTTGAAGTTCGTTGATGGTACCCGCGCGTACCAAATCCTCGTTCTCAATCACGAAGGACTGGTGACGGCCGCCGTTCTTCTCGTTCAATTCCACCACGAGGCACTTGTCATCGGGGATGGTGAACTTCGCCATCGTGAAGACCGTGCGCTCGCTCTTTTTGCCCGGCACGAGGGTGGCGTAGTTCTGCGCGCGGAGCGGCAGAATAATCTGCTCCTGCACGGCAGTACGCTTCGCAACCTTCTTGTCCACGATTTTCCAAGTGATGTAGTCCACATCGAAAGGCACGTTGCTCTGGTTCTTTATCTCCGTGTGGAAATAAAGCAAGCCGTTGTGCGTGTAGATGCCTTTCAACAGGTATTGGATGCCGAAACGCTTGCAGCCGATATGCTTCACCTCGCGCTTGTTCTGTTTGTGGATGGACTTCATGATAAGGCGCACCAGCATCGGGCTTTCGCTGCCCAGCTCTTTCAGATAGATTTCCTGCGCGTTGTTCGGGCGGTTCACCGTGCTGCCGTCATGGATGAAGTCGCACATCTCCACGTTGAGCAACAGCGGTTCGGCGGCGTACTTCACGTTGAAGGTGTAGAAACTGCCGTCCTCCGTGATGACGGACATATTCGTTTCGTTGGGAAAATTCCTTACGGTAGCCTTCACACGGATGATGTTCTCCGCTCCGTCGGCTTTCCCGGCAATCAGGTCGGGCGAGCCTAAATCGACATAGCGCACCTCCGCCGGAAAAATGACGTGGACGGTCTTGTCGTAGGTCACTTCCAGACCGTGCGGCGGTATCATGCGGTCGAAGGTCAGCTTGCGTGACAGCCCGTGATATAGGTCGCCGTCCGCCTCCTTCTGCGGATAGACCTCCTTCGTCAAGGTCGGTTGTTCACTTCCGTTGGTCGTTTCAACGGTTACATTCTCCTGCGCGTTGGCAGTTATGATGCCCATAGCGAGGGCAAACATGATGATTACTTTTCTCATTACTTTTGGATTTTAGTGGTAATTTTTATTGTTTTCAATATTTTTCTTGGTAAAGCATGACCCTGTACCCGGCTTTCAGATGCACCTTGACGGTTCGCATCTTTTTGGCGATGTACTGGCTCGTGCCTTGTATCAGCCCCTTGCCCAAGTCGGAGGCGAGCTGCGCCCCGGCATTGGTGGAGATGTTGATGCTGCTTCCCAGCGAGCCGCCCATGTTGGCGGCGACCTCCCGGACGGCGTTCATCTCCATCGAGTTCGGGATGAAGATGCCGGGCTGTCCGTCCGTGTCATAGACCGCAAGCTCCACGGGGATAATCGTGCCGTCGTATTCCAGCGAGGTAATCTCGATGTCGAGCCGCTCACCCTGTATCTTGCCCGTGCCGACCACCACCGCACCCCGGGGTATTGTCCTGCCTGCCACCGCCATAGGCTCCAGCAGGCGCAGCCTTACCGTCTGCCCGTCCGTCACGCTCTGCGCCCCATGCACGCACGCCGGTATGGTGTTCCTGTCCAATACCTCCGCCGTGCCGACAGCCGTGTTGAAACCCCGGTTGCGTTCCTGCGATAAGGCGGCGACAAACTCCGCGTTACTCATAGGCTGTGAGAGTGAAGAAACTACTTGATGCTCCACCTGTCTGATAGGCATTGCCTTGTTCTTCTTCCCTTTCTGCACGGTAGTTGGCTCTGCCCTCTGTTCCGCCGATGGCTGTCCTCCGTTCTGACCGCCCATGTACTTTGCCGCCAGCTCGTAGGACTTCTCCATAAGAGCCACCTGCTCGTCCATAGAGGAAGCCTTGCCCATCTCGCTTTCCAGTTCCGACTCCAGCGATGCGATGCGCTCCAACAATTCGTCCATCTCCGCATTGTCGTTTTTCGGCTGGTCGTAGAAGTTTCCGAGCGTGGCGTTCAGGTCACGGTAGGCGGCTGCGGAGGACTGGATGGTCTGCGGCGTGGCTGGCTTTGCCCTTTCTTCCTTGCCGCCCGGATTGGCGAGGTCGAAGTCCACTCCGTTCTCCGTTCCCGCTATCTCGCGGTCGAACATGTCGCCCAGCTGCCCGATGGCACGGTTGCGGCTCTCCTGACGCTCTTCCATCTCCCCATGCTCGTAGGCTTTCAGCTTGTCGCCGATAATCTGCCGGTTCGCCTTGTCAGCGTCGGGCATCTCGGTGTTGTATCCGTCCGTTCCCGGCGGTTGCTCCTTGCCGGAGGACGGGGCGAATATCAGCCACATCGCCCCGATGAACACCAACACCATAGCGGGCAGCACGATCATCTTCTGCCGTTTCAGCCGTTGCGCCTCTGTCAGCGGTTCGCGCTCCTTTTTCGGTTTCCCCGTTTCGGGAGCAGCTTTGTTCTCTTTCGTCGGTTCATTCTTTGTCTGTTCCATATAAATAAGGTGTTAAGTGATTGCCTGTTTCCGCCGGGGTCGGCAGTTCCACCCGTCCGGCGTGTCCCGTTTCCATATGTGAGCCGTCGTTCCTGCCGATGTCATAGACGGCTCTGCCGAAGGTGTAAAGGGCAAGCACCGCGAAGGCGGCGAACATCCCCAGCACGATGCGGCGGCGTGTTTCCGGCGGCAAGCCGTCCAGATACCCTTTGAGACTTGCCGCCAAGCGTTTCCGTTTGTCGTGGAGTTTCCAATACATGCCCCACATTGATTTTCTGATACTTTTCATGTCCTGTTACCGTTTGATAGTCTGTAAATCCTTGTTCTCAATGATGGTGAAACCCTCGATGGTAAAACCGTTCGGGTTGTCATCCGACCGCGATGCGTTCAGCAGGCGGCAGGTGGTCACGAGGCTGCGCTCGGTGACGTTGCTCTGCCGGATGATTTTCTGTGTGGCGTAGGTCACGGCACGGTAGGGATAGGCGTTGAAGTCGCACACCACGCTGTCCACCTTCAGCACTTGGTTGATGTTCCCGGCGATGATGCGGTTGTAGTACCCCTTCTCCGCGAAGTCCGAATAATAGTGGTACACGCTCTTGTCCGCCAGCAGCAAGGCACGTTTCACGTTGTGTTCAATCGCGCTTTTTTCAGGTGATAGCGTGAAGAACATCTCGTGGAAACGGCGCACATGTTCCCGTGCCTCCGCCGGGCGGTTCTGCGACAAATCCTGAGACAAGGCGAGCATCAGGCTCTTGCCGTTGTCCAGCACATAGATTTTCTCCCGTTGCTTCTCTGCGAAACGGTAGGAGTTCCACACGCTCCACACCGTCACCACGGCGCACAGCGAGAGGAAGACGATACCGAACAGGCGTATCTGCCTGAACGACGATTCGATGTTTCTAAGTGATTTGAATTCCATTTATATTTTCCAATTTATGATTGCACATTGATTATTTCAGCAATTTGCCGACACGTCCGACTGCGTTTCCTGCGGCTGCACCCGCCACGCTGCCCGCCATGCTTCCGGCTCGTCCCGCCATCTGGTTCACGTTGCGACCGTAACCGCCCATGCCTCCGGCTTGGATAATCCAGCCCGCAACGGTGGGAATGGTAAAGTAGCCGATGATGCCGATGCAGAGGAATACGATATACACCCCGTCGCTCGAATCCAGCGAGAAGTTCGGGTCTGCCTGCATCCGCTCGATGTCGTTTTGCAGCATCAGAACCTGTATCTTCGCCAGTATGGTGCTGAACATGTCCGATACCGGTAGCCACAGATAGACCTGTATATAGCGGCATATCCACTGCGTGAGCGTGTTTTGGAAACCGTCCCATACCGACAGGGCGAAGGCTATCGGACCGAGAATCGCCAGCACCACGAGAAAGAAGGTGCGGACGGTGTCTATCACGAGGGCGGCGGCTTGGAACAGCAGTTCGAGTATCTCGCGGAAGAAGTCGCGGATGCTCTTCTTCATGTTGTACATTCCCCGGTCGATATACATTCCCGCCATCGTCACCATGTCGGAGGGCGACCAGCCGAGTTCCTCCAGTTGCTTGTCAAATTCCTCGTTGGACACGAGGTAGGCGGTTTCGGGGTTGCGTACCATCGCCTCGTATTCCAGTTTGTCCTTCTGCTCCCGGTATCGGTTCATGTCCAGCGTTTCCGCCTCCAGCATCTTTGCCGTGCCCTGTACGACGGGTGAGAGGATGCTGTTTATCGTGCCCAGCACCACAGTCGGGAAGAACATGATGCACAGACCGATGGCAAAAGGACGGAGCATCGGGAATACGTCTATCGGTTCAGCTCTCGCCAGCGACTGCCATACCCGGTAGGCGACGTAGAACAGCGCACCCAGCCCGGCGATGCCTTTCGCCACACCAGCCATGTCCCCACACAGCGGCATCATCTGCTCATAAAGTGAACGTAAAATCTGATGAAGGTTGTCGAACTTCATAGGCTACCAGTATCTTTCGTTCATGTTCCCGTACAGCCCCATGATGCGGTCGAGGTCGTTCTTCTTTTTCGCACGCAGGTAACTCACGGAGATGTTCTTGTTCGTGTAGTAGCTCACGAGGTTGCGGTAACGCTTCATCTTCGAGTGGCAGCGTTCCACCACGTCCATGCGCTCCTTGTCGGTCATGGAGAGCGTGGTGATGTTCACCACGTTCCTGAGTTCCGTCAACACTTCGTTGCTTTCCTCCAGCAGTTTCGTGTAGCCGAAAGCGATTGCGGAAAGCTCTTCGGGTCTGAAATTCCCGTCACGGAGCATCCGTTGGAAACTGTTCACATAGATGTCTGTGATGTCGCCCACCATCAGGATGGTCTGCTGCACCTTGCGGGCGTCCTTGACCAGATTGTTCACCGATTTGAGGGCATCGTAATACTTCTTGCCCTGCTGATAGATTTTCACCGTCTCCTGAAAGTTGCTCACCATGTTCGTGGCGGTCTTGGAGGTATGGATGATGTTTTTGGAGGCATTGATGATGCCCTGCGCTAGATTGCCCGGATCGCTTACGACCCACTGTGCGCTTGCCCTGCCCGCGAAAAGCAGGCACAGGCAGATAATCATTGTTATTCTTGTTCTCATGTTACTTTGGATTTTAGTGGTTGTTATTCTTCGGTCGGATGTCCCGGCTGCGGCTTCACCCGCACATAGTCCCCGTTTGGCGAGAAAGTCAGCACATCCGTGGCCTCGTTGTAGGACACGTCGATGCGGAAGCCGGTGTTCATGAACAGGTTGCCGTTCTCCTCCTGCAAGAGATAGGTTTCCGGCTTGAGCTTGCGGCGCAGACCGCTACGACGGAACACCGTCACTTTGTAGGCTTCGCCCTCCTTGTAGATAAGCACGTCAGGTTTTCCCTCCACGCTCTCCCAGTTCCCGCACAGCATGTCGCGGCGGTTGTCGGCCACGTCGCAGGATTGCAGCATCATGACCGCCAATCCGATAAGGCACTTGCTGACTTGCAGCATTTTCACTTTTGGTAAATTCATACGCGTTTTTCTTTTTTGGTTGATACATTCTGTTTTTTAGTTATTCCTTGTTTCTCCGCCTTTCGGCAAGCTGCCGGATGGCGGCTTCGATGTCGTCGCCCAGCTTCTCCGCCAGACGGTAAACCTCCACTTTTTCCGTTTCCTCGGTGGTGTACGCCAGATACTCTTCCGCGCTGACCTCCGTGGCATAGACCGCCGACTGCGTGCCGCCCAAGCCTATCCACACCTCCTTGTAGAGCCGTGAAGGGTTGTTCGCCATGTTGATGGAGAGTATCTGCGACTTCTCCTTTTCCGTCAGTCCGAGCAACGCCTGTATCTGGTCGAACTTGTTCATATATTTCCTTTGGTCAAGCAGGATTTTACAATCCGAGTTGTTGATAATGCTCTCTTTGACCACCGGAGAACTGATAATGTCGTCCACCTCCTGCGTCACCACGATTGCCTCGCCGTAATATTTTCTGACCGTCTTATACATATAGCGCAGATATTCAGCCATGTTCGCCGATGAG
>NZ_JBBKBF010000098.1:0-8204 GCF_037892625.1 Phocaeicola sp. ICN-14070
ATGGCAATAGTAAACAAAGACCTTATTCAAAGTTATATTATGACTACCGCCAAATATGACTTTAACGTGTACGAAAAACGAATAATCTACCGTCTTGTAGAAATGGCTCAAGGAGAAGTACAAGGTGTAAAATTCGCCAATAACTGCCAGAAAATAGAGCATGACCTTTTCAGCTGCGTAAACATAACCATGCCTATCGCTTGCCTGCTCAATGGAGAAGAAGATAAAAACTATGCAAGGGTAAAGGAAGCCTTGCAATCACTCCAACGGAAAATATTCGAATATGAAGATGATGAAATTTGGCAAAGCATTTCTATTATCGCACTACCTTATATCCGAAAGCGTTCCTCTGTCCTCTCTTTTCAAGTCCACCCTCGTGTATGGGACTGTATTCTTGATTTTTCCAAAGGCTACCGAAAATATGAGCTAAAGGCTGCCATGAGTTTTAAAAGCCAATTTTCCATGCGCTTCTATGAACTACTTAGCAATCAAAAAAGCCCCCTAACCTATTCAGTAATTCAACTGAAAGAAATGTTTTGTGTAGCAGATAAGTACGAGCGTATAAACGATTTTATACGCTATGTAGTGGAAGCTGCAAAAAAAGAGTTGGATGAAGTAAGCCCATATACATTTGAATACACCCCCGTCAAATCGGGAAGAAAGATTACCGCCATAAAGTTTTATCCTGTATATCAGCCGGAGCACCGAGATAGTGATTTGGAAAAACACGATTTGCAAAAGCAAATTTCTTTAAGTTGGTCTTTATCATCAGAAGTTCGCAATTACCTAAAAAACTCGATAGGATATTCAGACAAAGAAATTAAGAATAACTTGGATTTATTCATATCTGCACAAAATATACTTCCGGATTTAATGGGTGAACTTGCTTTACTAAAAGGCAAAGCAAGAGATAAGAAGAACCCTAAAGGCTATATCATTAATTCAATAAAAGGTAAACTAAATGACAAAAAATAAAATAGATATGGAAGAACTAAAAGTTAAGGTTGTAGAAGTTTCACAAGAAAAGGAACAACCACAAGGTAACGACTTCATTCGTGTTATCGTTGAAATTGACGGTCGAAAAATAGCCGTATGGACTACCGAAAGTAACATCAATGCTCTATGCTTTGATATTGACAGAAAGATATAAATATATTTTTTGTAGATTTTGTAGAAAGCTAAATATATTCTTTATATTTTTGCATATAACTAATTAACATATAGATACATGAGCGATATACAAACAAGCACCATTAGAGTGCCTAAAAACGTGCTTGAAGATATAAAAATATATTGCCGTAAAGCGGGGCAACCTGTTGGGGAATGGGTGGAAAAGGCATGGAATTTCTTGCAAAAGAACGATTTCGATATTTACGATACTGAAGTAACCCCCTTTCTGCCTGTTCCGGCTGAAGTAGAAAGAGAGCGTAACCAAGTGGATGCGCTTTGTAAGCTGATGAGCGAATTTATAATCTCGCAAAAACAGGCACAACTACCAGCACCGGATATCATCGCCAAAGCTACCGAAGAAAAAGTAAGAGCCGATTTTTTAGAAAAGGAGTTGCAACAGCTTCGGGAAGAAAACAAGGCTCTGCGTGAACGGTACGAAAAAGCACATAAAGAACTTGTAAGGGTTCAGATTGAGCAAAAAACTTTAGGGAAAATAAAAGTAAATACAGATTTATGAATAAAGAAATGAGCTTGGATGTTGCCCTTGATATTATCGGGACACTCCGCATGCTGAAAATAGATGAAATATCAGAAGAAAAGGATGAAAACAGAAAAAAAATACTGCAAAAAGAACTTTCTGTTCTCAACACAGAAGAAAAAATAGCAAATGGATTGTTGCAGTTTGAAGTTTCTGAAAATGTGCGCTTATCAGTCATGGATAAGATACAAAACTATTACGCACCCAAATTAAAGGCATACTATGAAACGCTATGAGATGGGGACAAAAAAACAACTTTTCAAACATTAAATTCAATAGTTATGGAAACTAATCAAACATATCAAAATGAACTTGGTTCGGCTATGCTCCCATTTGTTATGAGAGAATTGGTTGATACAGTCATGAAAAGAAAAACGCTACCTTTAGAAGATGCGTTATACTATATATATTCTTCCAATTTGTATAAGGCATTATTGGACGAGAATACAAAACTGTGGTATTCAAGCACATTATCACTTTATGAAGCATTAGAAAAAGAGAAAACAGAACAGAAGAAAGTACAAAAGGACAATCCAAAGATATTGCTTTTTCAAATGTTTTGTGCTGAAAATTATAGGGAAACTAAAAATATAAGTGCTAAAGAAACTCTTTTGCTGTTTTCCAATCATGGCGTTTTTGAATTTCTATATGAAAATTTTGAAATGCTGCACACACAAGATACAGAGTATATATTAGATACTATAATAACTTATATCAATAAAAAGGCATGAAACTATATCACGGCTCAACAGTTACCGTCAAATCCCCTAATATACAGAAAGGGCGTAAAGCTACTGACTTTGGAAAAGGATTCTATACGACAACTAATTTTGAACAGGCTAAGAAGTGGGCAATACTCAAAAGGAATCGGGAACATGGTAAAAAGGCTGTCGTTTCAGTTTATGAAGTCCCCGATAATATTCTTGATAGAGAGTTTTCAGTCCTTCGGTTTGAGGGTGCTACAAAAGAGTGGCTGGAGTTTGTAGTTAATAACCGCAGAGGAAAAGGAAAAAACAGCTATGATTTAATAATGGGACCCGTTGCCAATGACCAGTTATATGCAACAATCCGGCTTTATGAACAAGGTGTTGTTACGGCTGATGCAGCGATTGAAATGCTAAAGACCCATAAGCTTTTTAACCAACTTTCATTTCATACAGTGAAAGTTATTCCATTATTAAAATTCACAGAATCTATTGAAGTATAAATCATAAAACTATAATGAACCATGAATAAAGAAATGAGTTTGGATGTTGCCCTTGATATTATCGGGACGCTCCGCATGATGAAAATAGATGAATTATCAAAAGAAACAGACCCAATAAAAATAGAAATATTGGAGAAAGAATTTAATGTACTTACCATAGAAGAACGAATAGCGCAAGGACTTGAACAATTTGAAGGCTGGAAAGACGTGCGCTTATCAGTCATGGATAAGATACAAAACTATTACGCACCCAAATTAAAGGCATACTATGCAAAACTATGAGATAGGGACAAAAAAACAACTTTTATGAAAACATAAATTTATATATGAGTACAGCTATTGATTTCTTAAAGAAACACGAAAGTGTATCACCGTCCCATTTTGAAGAAAATGCAAAATGGAGAAAGGAAAATAAAGAGTGGTTAAGATATTCACGAATAATAGCAATTACAATGCTTGACAAAATGAAAGAACTTGGACTTACAAAAAAAATGCTTGCAGAAAGAATAGGATGTAGCCAACAATATCTTGATAAAATACTTAAAGGTAGTGAAAACCTTTCTCTTGATGTTTTATGTAAAGTAGAAGAAGTACTAAAATTTCAAATAATACATAAGTCCTATGAATAAAGAAATGAGCTTAGATGTTGCGCTCGACATTATCGGGACACTCCGCATGATGAAAATAGATGAAATATCAGAAGAAAAGGATGAAAACAAGAAAGAATTGTTATACAAAGAACTGGATATACTTACCACAGAGGAAGAAGTAGCAAATGGATTACTACAGTTTGAAGTTTCTGAAAAAGTACGCTTATCTATCATGGATAAGATAGAAAACTATTATGCACCCAAATTGAAAGCATACTATGCAACGCTATGAGATAGGGACAAAAACCCAACTTTTATTAAAAACAGATATGGCAAAAATGAATTTCACACCAGCTGATGATTTAGTGGATGAAGTTTGGGGGAAAATAGGAACTCCCGAACGTGACGCAATGGAAACCAAACTTCAAAAAGAAATAGAAGTCTATCATAAAAAACAAAAAGATAGCGATATCGAACCACAAACCACAGAAATAGTATTGCCGGGTGTTACAAAATGATATTCAGTACTTGGCTGATGGGGGCGGTTCTTCCCCCATTCAGACCAAAGCAACTATCAAAATGATAAAGGTTTTCAATACTCAACCCCAAAGAAATTTCTCTTTGTTTCGTTCAGCTTCATAGTGTCTCTGTCGTACTCTCCGGCAGTTCCTCCAATTTCAAGCATTTTATTTATATCATATCTCACCCGCTTGTAATAATCGCTCACAGAGCCGGAAAAGTCGGGCTTCTTCAATTCTGCGGGTTGCGGTCTTTGTGCCTGTTTAAATCGGGTTCTGAACGTGGGCTTATTGCTTTCAACTGCCAGCCCTGCGAACTCTCCAACCTGCAAGTTTAAAAACTCTGACGGCTTGATAACATCACGTTCCTGTATTGTTTCAGACCTACCAAAAGTTTTTCCAAACTTCCTCGTATTGCGTCCCTCGTTAGATGTTATATATACCTTATCGGCTTTTCCGAATTGTTTAGAAAGGATTTCAGCCGTTTTGCTGCTTGCTACCCTGCCATAGAAATGGGAATTGCAGGAAGCAAACAAAACATCGGCTTTTTCCCTACCGTAACCGTCCTCTAACTGTGCAATATCCTGGCACATTATAACCGTTGCTATCTTGTTGCTCCTGCCTGTATTCGGCAAAACTTCGATATTCGGTATAAATACGGTCGGTGCTTCATCCAAAAGAACAAAAGACGGATGTTTATCCGGCTGGTTCATCAGCTTGGTAGCAACCGTTATCACTAAAGAGCACAATGGGGCAAAAGTCTGTGTTAATGTCGGGTAACTTCCGACTGTCAAAATAATAGGGTTTTGCGGGTCGTTCACATCGAGTGAGAAATCATCGCCCGAAAACAAGAACATAAGTTCGGGAGTGTTTATCTGTGCTATTGCTCCTTGTAATGTGCCAATAACCCCGCTTACTTGGCTGTCTGCCCCCCTCTCCATTGCATTGTAAATACTAACGGTCATTTGTGCCGTTTGTACGTTCTTCTGCAAAGTTTTAAGTAGTGCGGTATCATTACTCGTTATCATGGCTAAAACGTGCGGTAAATCGCAAATATCGGGGCGTTCCTCTTTCAGATACCAAATACAGGCGGTCAAGAGGTCGGTTGCGCTTCTCGTCCAAAAGTCCGGCTTCTTGATACTCTCTTTCATTAGATTGCTTATTATTGCCTGTGCGTACTCACGTGCATAAGACGTATTAGGCAAATATCGTGGATTTAAAGGGTTTACCCTGTAAGATGCAGCCGGATTATTGAAATCCAAATAAAAGTGTCTTAAAACGCTTCCTTTGGCGTTTACAAAGGATTGTACATCTTTTGCCAATGTCGGAAATTTGAAATCATATACCACACCCGCAAACCCCATGCGAACAAACTCGGAAAGCAAAGGCACTGCAATACTTTCACTTTTCCCGCTTCCGGCTGCTCCTAATACAAAAACCCCTCTAAATGGGTTTCCCAACTGCACCCCTCCGGCTTCTGTCCGCAAAATTGCCGTATTTGGGTTCTTGGGGGCTTCCTCTTTTTTTCCCTTACGTTTGTATTTGATAAACAAATAGACTGCTCCGGCTTCCACCGCAAGCACAAACAAACCGTTTCCGATTTCTCCGGCACGAAAACACAAATACACCACACCCAAAGGCAAAACCGCCAAAGCTGCAAGCATTGGGAAAGCGTAAATCAATGCCAAA
The DNA here is from genome assembly GCF_037892625.1 of Phocaeicola sp. ICN-14070. Lineage (NCBI taxonomy): Bacteria > Pseudomonadati > Bacteroidota > Bacteroidia > Bacteroidales > Bacteroidaceae > Phocaeicola > Phocaeicola sp. ICN-14070. The sequence goes on from NZ_JBBKBF010000098.1 coordinate 5,713, forward strand.
TACATCAAACAACCGCTACGGTTGCTACTTTTTAATTGTCCCTCTTTCATGATTTTATAATTTTGGTTTTACTTTATTATCCCTTTTTTCTGTCTTGACAGCTTGTGTTACCCTCTGTTCCTGTTGCTGTCGTATCTGTTGCTCCCTCTGCCGTTCCTGCTGAATGGCTCTGTTTATCTGTTCCTGCATTTCTTTTGGTGTGCCGTTCTTCATGGCGTTCTTGTATTCAAAACTTTCCTTTATATCACGTTCATTTTTAAAACGTTTATCAAAAGCCTTTTCACATGAAGAATACCACTCTTTGCGGTTAAATCCCCCTTGTGCTGCACCTGTATTCTTTTTCCCTGTGTGGTTTGTCATGGGGCTGATTGATTTACCGTTATTCTTGGTTTTATGGCTTACGATAATATGGGCGTGCAAATCTTCTCCGTCTTTTTCGTGCCGTTCAAAATGGATTTTACCGTAAAACTCCAAATCATCAGCTTTCAGCCCTTTATTAAACCCCTCTGCATATTTCGGCATGACTTCGGTACGGATATACTCTTTCATGGCTGCTGCCTGTTCCTCTTTCGTGGCTCCCATTTTACGGAGTTCCTCACGTGAAGGCGCAACAGTGATAACATAGAACTTTGCTTCTTTGGCTTTCAATCCCTTTCGGTTGTTGTCTATCTTGTTGGTTACTTCTTTGGGGCTTATCCTGTTCTGTTCCTGATTAAAGAACGGTTCAGGCGTTAGCCCTGCTTGCAGCCGTTCTGCATCTTCATGCTGCAAATAGGAAACAACATCAGAGCAGCTGCCGGTGTTGGCATAAACTTTACCGCCTCCTTGTACTTTTACTATCATTATCCAAAAAGTCTATCCATTAAACCCGCTTTTCCTTTCTCGTCCAGATGTTGTACAAGCATTTTAATAATCCTAATCACATTATTGTTATGCTTTACGCTTGTATCGTACATCCTGTTCATTTCAGTTATAATCCTGTTTTTTTCATCTGCAATATCTTCACTTACCTTCATGGAAGCATCTACAAACTCACAGATTTTTTCATATTTGGCTAAACTATCAAAATCCGCCTTTATCCTCGCTTCGGTTGTGGTTATGGCTTCAAGCATGGGGCGCAAAATGTCCTGCTCCTGCTTACGGATAAACCCGATTACTTGGTCGTTCTTCTTGATTAGTTTTTCCATTTCTTTGGCGGGGCTTTCATGCTTAGCCGGATTTATCCCGTACCGTTGAAAATAGTCTAACGAAAGGGAAATAAAATCTTTCTTCGTGATACCACATGAAGCACAAAAACGCTCTAATTTCTTGCCGATTTCGGGAGAAACGGCAACAGTAGAATTGCGGGGAGTATTAGGTTTCTTTTCTTCCATATTATAACGGTTTATATATCATTAAGTACTGATACAAAAGTAGTTATTTATTATAATATATCAATACTATATATTAAAAATAGAATGATTTTTGATAAACGGCTGATTTTCAGCCGTAACCCCGTAGGGCAAGAGGAAAAAACGCAACTCTGTGGCGTTTCCTCTTGCTATTCCTATTCGACTGCCTAAGCAGCCGACGGAATACCCCTCCCCTGCGGTGCGGGCGGGCGTGAGCTGCGCCAATGCACAAGGGGGCGGGGGTTATGCAGTCGGATGTGTGGCGGGCTAATAGGAATAGTTCCGACTGCGCATAATTTAACAGGTACAAACAGCTAAGTAAATGGGGAATATGTATCTTTGAAAACAAAAAAAATAGCTATATGAAAACAGGAGATAAAGTTCTAATTTCTCCCGACCTTACCAAATTACCGAATTGGATAAGCGGGACAGTGATAGAGGTTGAGAACAACCCATTTGTTGGTATCGTCATCTCTGCCGAAACAGAAGATAAAAACGTGTTCTTCGGGCAGGAAGATTTATTTAAACCTAAAAATACCTCTGTTGAAATAGAACTACCCTTTTACGTCTTTAATATCCTTGAAAGACAAGCAAAGAAAGAGGGGATAACATTGAAAGAATACATTTGTAAAGAATTGGAAGAGTATTGTAAACAGTCTGTATAACAAATAGTTATAGCAAGAAGTTCCTAAACTACCAAAATCAAAAAAATTGCAAAAATTACATACAAAAATACATTTTTTAACGCGCGGGGAATTTCGTCCTTTTCCCCGCTGCGCTTGGCTTTTTGCTTTGCTTCCACAAGTATTCAAGAACTCGTTTTTCTCTCTTTTCACTTCTCTAAAATCCTTTGACTTGTTTTAAGGCATAACTTGTTATATGCTTATCAAACAAGAGAAAACGACATATAACAAACTAATAATAAACGTTTTAATAGGATAAATAAAAAGCTAACTACGAGTTCTTGAATACTAACTGCGAGTTTTTGAATACTATTTCATCATTTTACTACGAGTTTTTGAATACTATTCCACAACATCAACGAGTTTTATTTGTAAAACTCGTTTTTATATTTTATATTTGCACAAAACATTGATAAAT
>NZ_JBBKBF010000099.1:0-7848 GCF_037892625.1 Phocaeicola sp. ICN-14070
GCCAATAGTAACGAAAAGATACAGAGATGTTTCTTTTTCAATACGATACGAAATCATATTCCACCATAGAATCATACATAAAAAAGTCCCCGCTGTACACTAACAAAGAGTGTGCAGCGGGGCAAAGTAAATAAATTAAAAAGGATTCTGAAGATTATGCCAAAGCAGATCCCATCAAGAAGGTAGCAGCCAAAGCTACGATTGCATACAATTCAGGGAATACGGCCAAAATCAATGTATTACCGAATACGTTGTGTCCCTGTCCGATAGCTGCGATACCATTGGCACAAACTTGTCCCTGACGGATAGCTGAGAACAAGGCTACCAAGCCCAAGCCAATACCTGAACCCAATACAGCACAAGCCTGAATACCGGTAATTTCCGGAGTCAGTACACCAAAAATACTCTGGAACATAAAGTAACCGGCAAATCCATACAAACCCTGAGTACCAGGAAGAGCTGTCAATACCAGGAAGTTACCAAATGCACTGTCGTTCTTTTTCAATGCACCGATAGATGCGTTACCTGCAATGGTTACACCATACGCACTACCAATACCAGACAAACCTACCATAATTGCGATGCCAATATAGGCAATCAAAAGATTCATTTCCATAATTATTTGTTTTTTAGTTTTTAATACTTTGTTTATTAATTCTTGAAAGGATTATATTCCTTTCCTCCTCCTTCGTATCCGGCATTCTTGAAGAATTCCACGAAGGTCAAACGCATCGGATGTACCATGGCTCCCAACACGTTCATAAAGATATTGATGGCATGGCCGATGACAAAGATCAATACCATCACAATCGGACCAGCAATCACGTTGTCCGGGCTCATACCTACCGCCAGACTGTTAAACACACTGGCCAGGATGCCACCTGAAAGTCCTAAGGCAAACAGACGGACATACGACAGAATATCACCTAACAGACCGGTAGCCATATTATAGCTATCCCATAATCCCAAACCGATATTCACAAAAATATTCTTGTCAGGACTGTTATACAGATAAGCCATCAAGCCTCCTATAGCCAATAATATCAGATGTACTGTTCCCCCCATTGCCATCAGTCCAGGAGCTGCAAAAGCCACTGCCGTGCTGACCAGAATCAGAATCCAGCCAATAGTCGCAATCGCATACTTCATACCAAACTGAATAGTCTGGTTTACAGCCTTCAGTATCATACCAAAAATAATCTGCACACCTCCCAAAATCAGAGAAAGGTTGAACATTTGCTGGTTGTCCAGCGAAATAGTTTCCTTTAATGTCTGGAAGAAAGGAACCTGAATGTCATACAGATTAAATCCAAAGCATGTACCCGTGAGTAAACCACAAACCATTGTCGAAGCTCCTAAAATCTGCACCAATGTCAGGATGGGCTTCATTGAGGCGCTCAGTTTCTTGGCAAACAGACGATACGAGGTTACTGCCAATAACATGAACAAGCCATAACCGGAATCGCCCAGACAGAGACCGAAAAACAACATAAAGAATGGAGCAAAGAACGGTGTCAAGTCCAGTTCATTATATTTCGGCAGCATATACAGACGCATGATAGGCTCAAACAGTCTGAAGAAGCCTTTGTTTTCCAACAGGATAGGCACATCATCCTCCGGTGTCGGAGCAGCCGTTTCATAATATACCTCCTGTGTACGAAGGTATTCGGTCATTTCCGGCAGACGTTCCGAAGGAATCCATCCTTCCAGCAACATCAGTTTATTGTCGGCCAAAGCATCCGTGCTGAGTACGACTTTCGAGAACTCAATCTGAGAATGTACCTGATGCTGGGCAGCCTTCAAATCAGGAATCACCGTTACAGCCAAGTCTTTCAATTTTTCCTGAAGAGCTGTCTGCTGTGCTTTCAAATCGGTCACCTTTGCTTGTAAGGCTGAAAGTGAACTATCCGGCAACTTAGCCATTTCTATTTCCAGTTCCGGCAACACCATTCCTTTTGTCACTGTGACAAAATACATCTTCGAGCCAATCCGGTTGATGACTGTTGCGTGATACAAGTCTACCCATTCCGGCTTAAACTGCTTTTCGGAGCAAATATAAAAGCCCATCTGATAGCCAGCTTTACGCAAACGAGATATATTTTGTGGATCAAAATCACCCCATGGTTCCAACGTAGCCAACTCTTTCTCGGCAGCCTGTACACGATGCGTAAGTTGCTGTGACTGTTGCAGCAACTCATCAGTCTGCTTTAAAGCTAGTTCTCCTTTGGCCGCATCTCCTTCACGCACTTCGGCAGAAGCCGTTTCCATACTCTGCAGCAATTTGATAGCCGCAGCATAACGTGCAGACAAACGGATACTTTCCTGCAAAGCTGCATTCTCAGCACCTCCCTGTGCTTTTGTGGCTACATGTACCACTCCCAGGTCACGGATATTTTTCAAAAAGCAATCATACTCTTTATGGTATACCAAAAAAGTAACTTGAGTCATTTTTGCAATCATTCTTCCGCCTCCTTTCTTTTCTCCTGGATAGACTTCAAAATCTTTTGAGAGGATTTTGATAAGTTTTCCTCGTCTTCCATAAAACGTTTGATTTTCCGCAAAGCGTCCTGATAGCCCGGAATCTGCACTTTTTCAAAAAGGTTTACTTTCTGAGTCGTTTTCTTACGTGCATGTTCCAGCAAATCCAGCTTGGCAAGAGCAAACTCTCTTTCAATGGCAGTCTGGGCAAGTTTTTTCAATAGATGAATACCGTCGGCATACCACTTCGGGCTACAGAACAAACTAAATGGCCGGATATCAAACTCCACCTCATCCAGCAACGGAACCCGGACACCCGCAATCTTCCGCACACCCAGATGCACATCTTTCACCCTTACCAATGAAGCGTCAAACTCATTCCAAAGGGCATGCATGTGCTCGTATGACGAGATTTGCGTTTCCAGTCGCTCCTCCAATTCGGCAGCTTCTTCCTTACAGCGTTTCACTTCCATGCGCAGAGCACTCTCCTTATTTTTAATGATAGGGAGAGTACGCACACGGACCTTCAGCTGCTTTTCAAGCTGTTGCAAAGAGGTCTTGTTATACTGAAATTTTATTGCCATTTTAAAGTCTTATAATTTTATTTCTTCCAATACTGATCTACGAACTCTTTCTTGATGTTCACTTCTTCCGGCTTGAAGTATTTGCTGAACAAGCCCCAAGTTACATCCAGCATTTCTGTCGTATTCAAGTTCACATCAATAGCCAGCAGCTGGTTGGCATAATCCTTGGCAAAGGCCAGCGCACGTTCGTCGTAGTTGGTCAGGTCGAAACCGTTTTCCATCTTCGTCTTGGCATTCGCCGCATCGGCATACAGACGTACGGCCGCATTCATCACCTGCGGATGATCCTTACGTGTCTTCTTACCACTTACCAGCTGTTTCAAACGTGACAATGAACGGAACGGGTCGACAATTACCTTACCAATGTCACTATCACGACGCAAGAAGAGCTGACCTTCTGTGATATAACCGGTATTATCCGGAACTGCATGAGTAATATCACCACCGGAAAGAGTAGTCACCGCAATGATGGTAATAGAACCACCGCTCGGGAACTGTACAGCTTTTTCGTAAATTTTAGCCAAATCAGAATACAAAGAGCCCGGCATAGAATCCTTTGAAGGAATCTGGTCCATACGGTTAGACACAATAGCCAACGCATCGGCATACGAAGTCATATCGGTCAGCAGTACCAATACCTTCTGGTTATGTTCTACGGCAAAATATTCAGCCGCAGTCAATGCCATATCTGGAATCAACAGACGTTCTACCGGCGGATTCTCTGTCGTATTCACAAAGCTGATGATACGGTCCAGCGCACCTGCATTCGAGAATACATTCTTAAAGTAGAGGTAGTCATCGTTTGTCATACCCATACCTCCCAGAATAATCTTGTCTGTCTCTGCACGCAGAGCTACGTTCGCCATTACCTGGTTAAAAGGCTGGTCAGGGTCTGCAAAGAACGGAATCTTCTGTCCGGATACCAGTGTATTGTTCAAGTCGATACCGGCAATACCCGTAGCAATCAGCTCAGACGGCTGTTTACGACGGACCGGATTCACTGACGGACCACCAATTTCGACTTCGGTACCTTCTACTTCCGGTCCCCCGTCAATCGGTTCACCGAAAGCATTGAAGAAACGTCCGGCCAGCTGGTCACTCACTTTCAGCGTAGGAGACTTGCCCAAGAATACCACCTCTGCATTGGTCGGAATACCTTCCGTACCTTCAAACACCTGCAGAGTCACTTCATCTCCGGCAATCTTCACCACCTGCGCCAGCTTGCCGTTCACCATAGCCAGTTCGTCATAACCAACCCCTGTTGCTTTCAGCGAACAGGTAGCCTTGGTTATCTGGCTAATCTTTGTATATATTTTTTGAAAAGCTTTTGTCGCCATTTTCTACCCATTTATTGATTTCACTTATTTTACTTTTCTTTCGGCAACCAGCTCCTGCAACTGTTTCTGGAATTCCACATATTGCGGAGAACGGAACTGTGCATAGTTCATCTGCTTGCAGATATTGATCATCTTCTTGAAGAAGTCCATTACTTCCACGAAATTATCAAAGCTGAAATCGGTATGGCAAATATCAATCACCATATTTACGATTTCTTCCTGACGTTCCATCGGAGTTACCGCATCCACTTCATCAAAGGCATCCTGCTGCAAAATGACAAAGTCAATCAATTCTGACTTCCAGAAAATCACGTGATATTCTACAGGCACACCGTCATCACCCAAGATGTTAATCTGTTCGGCAATTTCCTTACCACGCAACAGACGAGTCTTCAGTTCAGTCACCTTACCCGTCCATTCTGCGTTGATATGTTCTGTGATATACGCTTCAAATTCAGGATACTCCAAATACTTAGAATAAGAATCAATCGGGTTTACAGCCGGATAACGTTTACGGTCGGCACGTTCCTGTTCCAATGCATAGAAACAACGGGCTACTTTCTTCGTATTTTCTGTTACCGGTTCCTTCAAGTTACCTCCGGCAGGTGATACGGTACCGATAAAGGTAATAGATCCCGTCGATCCATTGTTCAGGTGTACATATCCTGCACGGCCATAGAAGTTAGAAATAATCGCTGAAATATCCATCGGGAAAGCATCGGGTCCAGGAAGTTCCTCCATACGGTTAGACATTTCACGCAAAGCCTGTGCCCAACGTGAAGTAGAGTCGGCCATCAGCAAGACTTTCAATCCCATGGCACGGTAGAACTCGGCCATTGTCATGGCAGTATACACAGATGCCTCACGAGCCGCAACCGGCATGTTAGAAGTATTTGCCACAATGATGGTACGTTCCATCAACTTACGTCCTGTATGCGGGTCGACCAGTTCCGGGAACTCTGTAAAGATTTCTACCACCTCATTGGCACGTTCACCACAAGCCGCGATAATTACGATATCAGCTTCTGCCTGTTTGGAGATGGCATGTTGAAGCACCGTCTTACCCGTACCAAACGGTCCCGGAATAAATCCTGTACCACCTTCTACAATCGGGTTCATTGTATCAATCACACGTACACCCGTTTCCAGCAGTTTGTAAGGACGCGGTTTCTCCTTATAATTGGTCATGGCTTTCTTTACCGGCCATTTCTGAATCATATTTACCGGAATGTCATTACCCTCTGCATCTGTAAGTACAGCTACGGTATCTTCTATTGTATATTCTCCTTCCTCTACTATGGACTTTACTTTATAAGTTCCCTGCAATTGGAAAGGTACCATAATTTTCAACGGCTGATGATTTTCTTCCACTTCTCCCAACCAGGCAGACGGTCCCACTTCATCACCCGCTTTTACAATAGGCTTGAACAGCCATTTCTTTTCCTTGTCCAACGGATAAGTATACTGACCACGTTTCAGAAATACTCCCTCCATTTTATCGAGGTCATTCTGCAACCCGTCATAATTCTTCGAAAGCATGCCAGGTCCTAATGTCACTTCCAGCATATGGCCTGTAAATTCAGCTTCCGCACCTACTTTCAGTCCACGTGTGCTTTCAAAAACCTGCACATACACATTTTTTCCCACCACCTTAATTACTTCGGCCATCAGGCGGTCACCTCCGGTCGAGATGTAGCAGATTTCATTCTGCGCCACCGGACCGTCGACTGTCAATGTAACCATATTGGCGATTACGCCTAAAACAGTTCCTTTTGTTGCCATTCTATTTTATTTTTACTATTTTCTAAACTCTTCCGGAATCTGTACCTCTTCCTTCAGATGCTGAATCATCTGGCGGAACAGTTCATTTCCTTTTTCTTTGTCCAGTGAAATCCATCGTTCAATCATTTCCAGTTGCAAGAGGAAAACAAACAAACGCTCTACCGTGAAATAATTAAAGAACGACTCGTCTTCCAGCCATTTCCAGGCCAGCAAGTCTGTCTTCTTTTCACGCTCCACCAGTTCCTCCATTTCCGCAATGCGCTGCAATTCTTCCATGTAAGCCAGTTGCTCTCCCAATCCGAAATCACGGGCATTCGAAGTTCTCAGCTGCTCGCACACTTCCGTGTCTCCCACAATCCGGGAAGCCACCTCCATCTTGTATTTGCGCAAAATAAAAGCAGAGAGGATATTGTTCACATTCAGACTAAACTCAAACCAACGGCTTATAAAACGATTTCCACATTTCATGGCATACGCATAATAGGCAGCCGCCAGCGCCTCCTCTGCCACGAAATGCTCCTCACCTGAATTTTGTAGATACAAAGCGATGAAATCATACAGATAAGAAGGGAACTTTTTCTCGCAAGCATCTCCCTGGCGAACAGCCTCTATCAGAAGCAGCAATTCTTCTGCCGAGAAGTTACCTCGTTCATCAATTCCTGAATCTTTGTCTTTTAAAAGTTTCAACAGATTTATATTATCAAATTTCAGGTAAAACAAATCAATCAGCTTTTTGTCTTTATCAGACAGAGAAGGATAAAGTTCAGATTTAAAGTTTTCAACGGTATAACTCAGTTTGCCATCATCCAATGACACAGACGGCAAACCAGCTACCAGATAATAATAGTTGCTCATGCCACTGGATTAAAACAACATTTTGACTAACTGAGGACGAAGGAATTCCTTGAAATAGTTTTCAAATTCTTCCTCTCCAAAATTTACTTTATAGGAACCATCCGCAGGTGAAATAGAGAATAACATCTTCATTCCGTTCACCTGATTAATAGTTACCCCTTTATCCAGCAAAGCTTTTGCCTTAGCTGTAAAATATTTTTTCAGACCGTCCGCATCTTTCACCGAGATTTCAATCGGTTCATTTGCCGACCATTTTTCAGCCAGTGCCAAAATAAATTTATAAAGGAACTCTTTGTCAGCTGTGAATCCTTTTACCGTTTCTTCAACTGTTTGATTAGTCAACAAGTTTGCTACTTCCGTCTTCAATGCATTTACAGCTTGTCCGGCAAAAAGTTTCAATTCTGATTTAGTATTCTCATTCAATTCGTCGGCTGTCTTCTTTGCTTCAGCCAATATAGACTCAGCTTGCTTTTTTGCATCTTCAATCAGTTTTTCCGCCTGAACCTGAGCCTCGCTCACAAGGCGTTGAGCTTCCTCATTTCCTTTTTCCACCCCTTCACGGTAGATTTTATCAGTTAGCTCTTGAATCTTGTTTTCCATGATGATTTTATATTTATTAAAGATTACTGCATTTATATGAGTTTTTTAAAACCGCCCAAATATAGCAACTTTTTCATTCAAAGCAATTATATTCATCATGAATATTGTCTGAAATATCGCTAAAAGCAGCTCAAGTTACATTATTGTATACTGAAGCAATCATTCCCGACAAGTATATACACAAAAAAGCCCCGAAGCGTTTCCGCTTCAGG
>NZ_JBBKBF010000100.1:0-7480 GCF_037892625.1 Phocaeicola sp. ICN-14070
GGAAAACTCGGTGATATGATAGGTTATGTACAGAATCATATCTTTAGAGATTGGAATGATGTAAAAGCTAACGCCAACATGGTCATTGACGAAGTTGCCAACTTGTATGGACCAGGTATGGCCAATGAAATAAACCCACAGACAGGTGTAACTTATGCTGAATCAAACGGATGGAAACCCATAGAACCAGGAGATGTATGCTGGGAAGACATCAATAAGGATGGAAAGATTAACAGCCTTGACCGTGCTGTAGTTGGTAATATATTCCCTAAAGTAACAGGTGGATTCTCAACGACCTTATCTTACAAGAACTGGTCATTGTACGCACGTTTCGACTATGCCGTAGGACACACTATTTACAACGACTTAAAGGCCCGTTCTTTAGGACAGTATCAAGGACAGTTTAATATCATAGATAAAGTGCATGACACATGGAGTGAAACGAATCCTGATACGGATCTTCCAGTCTTCACTTATGCTGACCAGTTGAACAAGAAAAACATTACTCGTTCTAACAATGGTACTACAGCTGTCGATAATAATAGTTCACGTTTCTATGAAAAAGGAGATTATCTGGCACTAAGAGAGATTACCCTCAGTTACTCTTTGCCAAAGAAATGGATTGGTAAAGCAGGTATGCAAGATGCATCTGTATATGTAACAGGACAAAATCTATTCTATATTACTGGATATGACGGTGTATCGCCTGAACCAGCCGTATCTACAGTTTACGGACGAGGTATTGATAATGGCCGTTATCCAACTCCTAGAACCTTATTGTTTGGCTTATCTGTAACATTCTGAAAAAACAACAATTATGAAAAAAATATTCAACTATATTATAGCCGGATGCCTGGCAACATCTTTTACTGGTTGCTTGGATATGGAACCTGTTAGTAGTATTACTGATGTAAACTATTGGAAAGATGCGGCTCAATTTGAGGCATTTAATGTGGGACTTCACGGTCTGCTTCGCGAAAGATCTTATACTATTTTCGAATTAGGAGAACCTCGCGCTGATATTTACAATTCCAATCCATTCACTGGGGAAGCTACTCAAGGAGTGGAGAGAATGATTGACAACACTTTAAATGCAGCCAACCCTGTGATTAGTAATTATGGAGATTTCTATGTATTAATTAATCAATTAAACTTGATGATTAGTCATACTGAATCTACTGATTTACTAGATGCAAGTACTAAAAACTATTATCTAGGAGAAGCTTATGGTTTAAGAGCTTATGTATATTTCCATTTGCTACGTTCATGGGGTGATGTAGTACTCCAGTTAGATTATACTAACGGTAACTCCATTGATATAGGTAATCCTAGCAAAGCCGCTTCATCTGCAGCTGATGTAATGACCCAAATTAAAAAAGATATCCAAAGTTCAGAAGATGCCTTTGGTGATGACTATTCTTTCAAATACGGCAAATGCTATTGGTCAAAAGCAGCCACAATGATGCTGAAAGGAGAAGTTTACTTATGGAGCGGAAAACAAATGAATGGCGGAGAAAGTGATTACACTACAGCTAAGAATGCGTTAATGGCAGTAAAAACTGCTGGTGTAGGATTGTTGAACGACTTTAAAAAGGTATTTGCATACGACAATAAAGAAAATGACGAAATCATTTTCGCTATACATAACGGAAGAAACGAATACAGCCTCTGGAATGACCAATATCGTATGAATATGGTAATGAACCAGCAATTCTTCTCTTCTTACTGTGACGAAAATGGAACTCCATTATCTAATAGTGAAATTGCAGATATTAACGGACTTATACGTTACCAGATTGAACAAGATCTATACACTCAACTGTACCGTGAAGGAGACAGCAGAAAAGCAAATTCTTTAAAAGGAATTTATAACAAAGAAAATGAGCAAATTACATTCAAAGCGCCCATCGCTTATAAATTTCAGGGAGTATTATTGGATGGTGACGCAACTAGAAGCTGGCTAGATGACTATCCAATCTACCGATATGCAGACTGCCTGCTTGCATTAGCAACTGCCAAAGCCTTCTTAGGAGAAGATATTTCTGCAGAAATCAATGAAGTGCGTGAACGTGCCTATGGGACAGAATATTTTAACGAACATAGAAACGAAATAGCATACCCCAATGACAAAGATGCTTCCTTCTATGCCAATAACAGATTTGTAGGCAGTGATGACAATCCTATTGAAACTATTCTAAAAGAGAGAATGAGAGAATTCTTATTTGAAGGAAAACGCTGGTATGACATCCGCCTTATGGGAGATGATTATGCAACCAAATATTCTGATGCAAATTCTTCACGCTTGCTATGGCCTATTGACGAAAATACTTTAGGAGAAAATAGTGCACTAGAACAAACACCAGGATATTAAATCTTGAATAATAAGTTTAATTCCAAGAGGATATTCCTGAAAGGGAATATCCTCTTCTTCTATATATACCACCATGAAACGCTGCTTACTTACGATTTTCATTTTGCAACTATTTTTGCTCCCTTGCAAAGGGAATAATTTCTATCCTCTTCTACCTTATCCACAAAAAATAACTTTTACCGGAAAACAATTAGTATTAGATCAAATACATCTTGAAACAACAGAAAGTAGTATATCTAAAGAATGGAAAGACTGGCTACAAGGCAATAAAGCATCCTCAACCTCTGTACAAACCGATAAGATCATTAAAATTAGCATTATAGATAACTTACCTGAAATTCCTATTAATTCGAATGAAGGTTATAAACTAAAAATTACAGAAAAACAAATCTATGTCACAGCGACCTCTTCTACAGGAGTATACAGAGCTTTGCAAACTATACAACAATTGACTTGCAAAAGTAATGAATATCATTTTCTTCCTACCTGTGAGGTTATTGACTGGCCTGCTTTTCGCATCAGGGGATTTATGCATGATGTAGGACGTACTTATATTTCCATGGAAGAACTAAAGAAAGAAATTGATTTACTCAGTAAATTCAAAATCAACGTATTCCATTGGCATCTAACAGAAAATCAAGCTTGGAGACTGGAAAGTAAAATATACCCCGAACTCAATGCTCCTGAAAACATGAGCCGTATGCCTGGAAAGTATTACACCCTACAAGAAGCCAAAGATCTTGTGGCTTTCTGCAAACAGCGACATGTCACATTAATTCCCGAAATTGATATGCCCGGACATAGTGAAGCTTTTGTCAAAACCTTCCGAACTGATATGCAAAGTGAAAAAGGAATGACTATTCTAAAGCAACTCATGGATGAGGTGTGTGAAACATTTGATACACCTTATATACATATTGGTACAGACGAAGTACAATTTACAAATCCACAATTCGTACCAGAAATGGTAACCTATATTCGCCAAAAAGGAAAGAAAGTCATTTCATGGAACCCAGGTTGGCAATACCAAGCAGGCGAAATAGACATGACACAGCTATGGAGTTACCGAGGAAAAGCCCAATCAAGTATTCCAGCAATCGACAGCCGCTATCATTACATTAATCATTTTGATATTTTTGCTGATTTGGTAGCTTTATACAATAGCCGTATTTATAATCAAGATATGGGAAACGAAGATATTGCAGGAAGTATTTTGGCTATATGGAACGACCGTTATCTCAGCGATGAAAAACAAATCGTAGCAGAAAACAATCTATATGCCAACATGCTGGCTCTAGCAGAACGAAGCTGGAAAGGAGGAGGATATGGGTATTTTGACGAGCAGACTAACCTTTTATGGAAAAACGACACAGGAATCTATACTCAGTTTGTTGATTTTGAAAATAGAATGCTTTGGCATAAAGAACATACATTCACAAACGAACCTTTTCCCTATGTTAAACAAACTAATGTAGTATGGCGCATCACAGATGCATTCCCTAACGAAGGGGATTTGCCCCGTTCATTTCCACCAGAAAAGGAAGAAAAAGAAAGCTATTTATATAAAGGAAAAACCTATCAAAGCCACATCATTTATGGAGCCGGAGTATACTTACGCCATGTATGGGGAGATTTAATTCCTGGGTTCTATACTTCTCCAAGGGAAAATCATACAGCTTATGCTACTACTTGGGTATTTTCTCCTTACGAACAACACGTAGGACTATTCTTGGATTTTCAGAACTACAGTCGTTCCGAAAGTGACCTAGCCCCACAACAAGGAACATGGGACTATAAAAGTAGCCGTGTCTGGCTGAATAATAAAGAACTACTTCCACCTGTTTGGAAGAATACCCATAAAGACCGATCAAACGAAATTCCATTAATGAATGAAAATGCAGCCTCCCGTCTGCCAATACAAGTCACTTTACAAAAAGGATGGAACAAACTCCTCCTCAAGTTACCTATAGGAGAGTTTAAAACCCCAGAAGTCAGATTGGTAAAATGGATGTTCAATGCTGTCTTTGTATCTCCTGACGGGAAAAAAGAAATAGACAATATTATTTATTCCCCCGATAAAAAATAATTTTAATCTGTTTAATACTATATACTTATGAACAAAATAATATTATTCATCATAGGCTTAGCAGTAAGCCTATCTACTTTCGGACAAACAGAAAGAAAATATTCTACTTATTACTACCAACGAGCTTCATTATTTGAACAACTTCCAACAAGTTCGGATGATATTCTTTTTATCGGAAATAGTATAACCGACGGAGGAGAATGGAGTGAATTATTCCAAAATCCCCATATCAAAAATAGAGGAATCAGTGGAGATACTACTTGGGGAGTCTATGATAGAATCTCTGTCCTCCTTAAAGGAAAGCCTGCACAAATCTTTCTAATGATTGGAATCAACAACGTTCCTCAAGGAGAATCTCCGAATAATATTGCCTCTGATATACAACAAATCATACAAAAAATAAAAAAAGAGTCACCGTGCACAGAAATCTTGATACAAAGTGTATTACCTGTTACCACAAAATACAACATGTTTCAAGAACATACCTCCCATTGGCAAGAAATCCCTGACATTAATCAGGCTATTTTAAATATTTGCCAAAAAGAAAATGTGAAATATATTGATCTTTTCACTCACTTTGTAGATGATAATGGACAAATGAAACCAGAATATACCAATGACGGACTACACCTTTTAGGAAAAGGTTACATGTTATGGAAAGAAATAATTACCCCTTATCTAAAAAAATAAAATGAAACAATCTATCTTAATTTCACTAGTATGGCTGTTTGCCTTTTTGCGGCAACCGATACAAGCTACAGAAACAATAAAAGTCGCTTGTGTAGGAAACAGTATCACATATGGCACCGGCATCACAAACCGTGATGCAGACTCTTATCCTGCACAATTACAGAAGCTACTAGGAAAAAAATATTCTGTGGGTAATTTTGGAAAGCCAGGCGCCACTCTACTAGCACATGGACATCGTCCTTATATTCAACAAAAGGAATATCAAAAAGCTCTTGATTTTTCTGGAGATATTGTAGTCATTCACCTTGGTATCAATGACACAGATCCAAGAAACTGGCCTAACTATAGAGATGAGTTCGTTCATGATTATTTGAAGCTAATAGAGTCTTTTAAAAAAGCCAATCCTCAATGCCGCATTCTATTGGCATACATTACCCCAATAGCTGACCGACATCCTCGTTTTATCTCAGGTACCCAACAATGGCATGAAGAAATTCAAGAAGCAATTAAAGTCGTTGCTCAAATAAGTCAGGCAGAGCTCATAGATTTCCATACCCCATTATACCCTTACCCTATTTTATTGCCTGATGCCATTCATCCTAATGAAGAAGGAGCACATATTCTGGCTCAGACAGCATACTCAGCTATCACTGGCGATTATGGAGGGCTTAAACTACCGATGCTCTATACTGATTATATGGTATTACAACGTAATACCCCACTACGTATTCATGGCACAGCTAATACGAAAACTCCTGTTACTGTAAGTATTGACGGACAAAAGAAAAAAACAATTGCTGATAAAAACGGTAAATGGGAAGTTATCTTAGATCCGATAAAGGCTGGAGATAATTATGAACTTTCCATACAAACTCCACAGCAATCACATACTTTTCATCACGTAGCAGCAGGAGAAGTATGGCTATGCTCTGGACAGTCTAACATGCAGTTCATGTTGCAACAAACCCAAGATGGCTCTACAGCTGTATCCCAAGCACATAACTCTCAAGTTCGTTTATTTCATATGAAAGGGAAATGGGAGACCAATGCTTCAGAATGGCCCACAGATGCTATTGATTCTGTTAATCACTTACTATATTACCAGACTACTTCATGGAAAGAATGTACCCCCAATACCGCCGCAACCTTCTCTGCTGTAGCATACTATTTCGGAAAAATGTTACAAGACAGTTTAAAAGTCCCTGTAGGACTGATCTGCAACGCTGTAGGAGGATCTACCACTGAATCCTGGGTTGATCGTCATTCTTTAGAAAAGTATTTTCCAGCAATACTGAAAGACTGGACAAACAATGACTTTATCCAGGACTGGGCTAGAGAAAGAGCCTTATTAAATTTAAAACAAAGTACAAATACATTCAAACGACACCCGTATGAACCTTGTTATTTATACGAAGCCGGCATACTTCCTCTACAACAATATCCGGTCAAAGGGATAATCTGGTATCAGGGAGAATCGAATGCTCACAATATGGAAGCCCATTATAGATTATTCAAACTTCTAGTTAATGGATGGAGAGACAACTGGAATAACCCTGACATGCCTTTTTATTTTGTACAACTTTCAAGCCTAAATCGTCCCTCATGGACCTGGTTTCGAGATAGCCAACGACGCTTAATGAATGAATTACCCCATACTGGTATGGCTGTCTCCTCCGATAAAGGTGATTCACTGGATGTACACCCTAAAGCTAAACGCCCTATTGGAGAGCGTTTAGCTAGATGGGCATTAAATCAAACTTATCATTATTCTTTACTCCCATCCGGTCCTCTTTATAAAAAAGCAATAAGTAAAAATAATGAAGTTATTATAGAATTTGATTATGCAGAAGGGTTACACAGTTCTGACGGAAATCCTCTTACGGGTTTTGAATTAGCAGAACACGAAGGAATGTATTTCCCTGCCCAAGCTATAATTGAAGGGAATAAAATTAAGGTTTATACTAATCAGGTAAAGAACCCCCAATATATACGTTATGGATGGCGGCCTTTTACACGAGCAAACTTAGTCAACAAAGACCAACTTCCTGCATCTTCATTCCGAGATAAAATTCAATAGGTCAACATTACATAGGCTGTTTCATATCTATGTTGAAACAGCCTATATTAATTATATCCGATAAAAACGAGTCATATTTCTTTACAAAAAGAAAACATCTCACAATAATAAAACCAATACTTCGGTAAATTTTTACCGAAAGATTAAAAGTTAAACAATAAAACCGGCAAAAGCTGGTTCGGAAACACTAAAGAGGTCATTGAATACGAGGTGAACAAGGGAAAGCTATACGGATTGAGGGTATATGCAAAAGCTC
>NZ_JBBKBF010000101.1:0-7458 GCF_037892625.1 Phocaeicola sp. ICN-14070
GCTATGACGAATTTTTATTATTCGCTGAATGGGCATTTCTGTTCAGTTACGGTGTGTGAATATCTATATAATAAGGTGTATATTTAAAAGGTGATTTATTTTTGGCTTTTTAACTGGATAGAATGACGAAAAAAACGATTCATTTGCTCATTTTTTCATTTATGACTGACTTAATATAATATAATTTTGCGGCAGAAAATCTAATTAATTTGAAAAGCAATGAAAGTAGATTCAGTAAAAAACAATCGAAGAGCATTATTTGCTTTGCTGTTGTGTTCAGGATTTATTGCTTCACATCCGTTAACGGTATTTGCAAGCAGTAATGAGGTTCAAGCTACTCAGCAACAAAATTTGACAGTGTCTGGTGTCGTAAAAGACAATGCGGGGGAACCAGTAATTGGAGCTAGTATTGCCGTTAAAGGAGGTACTACAGGTACTATATCCGATATCGACGGTAAGTTTTCTTTAAATGTTGCAAAAGGGGCTATTCTTGAAGTATCTTTCATCGGCTACAAGACCCAGGAGTTTAAGATTGATTCTTCCAAATCATTGAACATTGTTTTGAAAGATGATACTGAAATGTTGGATGAGGTTGTTGTTGTCGGTTATGGTACAATGCGTAAGAAAGACTTGACAGGTTCTGTTGTGCAAATTAATCCAACTAAGATTGCTGACCAAAATCCGACTTCTGTACAAGATGTACTACGAGGAACTCCAGGTTTGCAGATTGGTTATGATGCTTCTGCGAAAGGTTCAGATGCTTCTATTCAATTGCGTGGTCAGAACTCTTTAGGTACCAATGCCAGTCCGATGATTGTGTTAGATGGTATGCCTTTCTATGGTGAACTTTCTGAAATTAATCCGGACGATATTGCACAGATTGATGTGTTGAAAGATGCTTCTTCTGCGGCTATCTATGGTGCCAAGGCTGCTGCGGGTGTTATTATCATTACTACAAAGAAAGGTAAGGAAGGAAAACCTGTTATTAATGTAAGTGCAAACCTTTCGGTAGTTAATAAATCTGATTACCGCGACTATTATGATGCTGCTGGATATCTTAAATTCCATCAGGATTGGCGTAAAATGTATTATACTTATGGCCAGGGAGAAGATGGCTTGTATGGCTATTATCAAGCGAAAGATGGTAATGGTAACGTTCTGTATCCTGAAGGTTATTTCGATGACCCCCGCACTATGTCAGAAAGTGATCAGCAGAAGTGGATGACTAATGTAGGTGCTAGTGGTATTGGTCCGTCAGAAGGTGAGACAGCACTGAATTTGTTTGCTCGCCGTTTACAATTCTACAATTCTCCGATGGTGATGGATAATTTCTTGAATGGACGTATGGTCGATTGGAATGATGCCACATTCCGTACCGGATTCAATCAAGATTATAATGCTAGTATTTCGGGTGCTACTGAACGTGTGAACTACTACTTCTCACTGGGATATGTGAACAATGAAGGTGCCGTACAGGGGAATGAATACAATGCATTCCGTTCAAACATGAAAATCAATGCGAAAATCACAGATTGGTTGGAAGTAGGTGCCAATGTGAACTTCCAGGATCGTTCAGACGGCGATATTCAGGTTTCGTTGGGAAGCAATTATTGGGATGCCAATATGTTGCGCAACTCTCCATACGCTTCTATGTATGATGAGGATGGAAATTATGAACAATATCCTATGTCTGGTCTGCCTTCTAATGGTGGTTATAACTACTACTTTGACCGCCAATACTATGATTTGGAAAAAGGCTATACGGTATTGAATACAATTTTCAATGCCAAAATCACTTTGCCGGCAGGTTTCACTTATTCATTTAATATTGCTCCTCGATACCAGTGGTATTATGACCGTTATTGGATGTCTGCTGATCTGCCCGATGCTTCAGCTTCCAGCCGAGGAGTAAATCGTGGATGGAGTAAGAACTTCGACTACAACTTGAACAACACCATTACATGGGATAGAACCTTTGGTGACCATCATATTACGGCTACTTTAGTACAGGAAGCAGAAGAGCACCGTTATTGGAGTGATAATATCAATGCACGTAATATCACTCCGAGTGACGCTTTGGGCTTCCACTATACATCGGGTGCTAACAAGAGTCAGAGTAGTTTCAGTACCAACGATACACACTATACGGCAGCTTCTTATCTTGGTCGTTTGTTCTATGGATTGAAAGACCGTTATATGATAACTGGAACTTTCCGTCGTGATGGTTATTCTGGTTTTGGTGCTAATAATCCATGGGGTAACTTCGGTTCTGTGGGTGTTAGCTGGGTATTCTCTGAAGAAAAATTCATGTCTGCCACTCGCGACTGGTTTGATATGGGTAAGTTACGTTTGTCATGGGGTACCAACGGTAACCGTGAATTCGGCGATGTATATTCTACATTGGCTAACCTGGCTTTGGCAGGAGGAAACATGGTGTACTACCAGAATGGTAATTCCAATGTGGTTAATCCGCTTTATATGAGCCGTCTGGCTGCTCCTAACTTGGAATGGGAAAAGACAAAAGCATGGAACGTTGGTTTGGACCTTTCTTTCTTTAACGGAAGATTGACAGCTAACATGGATTATTATTTCAAGAAGACCACTGACATGATTATGAGTCAGCGTCTGCCGAATTTCTCTGGTTTTGGTTCTATTATGGCTAACTTGGGTGAAGTACAGAACCAAGGTTTTGAAATCGCACTTAATTCTACCAATATTCAGAACAAGGACTTTTCTTGGAATACTTCTGTAGGTTTCTCTATTAATAAGAACAAGATCAATCACATCTACTACGATTACGATGAAAACGGAGTAGAAAAGGATGATACATCTAACAGATGGTTTATTGGACAGCCTATCGGTACCATCTGGTATTATGAAACAGATGGTGTATGGCAGAACACACCGGAAGACATCAAGGCTGCCGCACTGGTAGGACAGAAACCGGGTGACCCGAAAGTTGTAAATAATTATACGGAGGATGATCAGATTTTGGAAGATGGAACTCGTATTCCGGTATATAACGATAACGATAAAGTATACCAAGGTACTACAGCTCCTCCTATCTATTGGAACATGCGCAACGACTTCACTCTGTGGAAAGATTTGACACTCTCTATTTCATTGTACTCATACATGGGACACAAGAGCCGTGCTGGCTACTGGTTGAACCAGGAAAATGGTGGTTCGCAGGTAACAAACGGATTTAACGTAGCAGCCAAAGAATATTGGACTCCGGATAATCCGACAAATGATTATTGCCGTTTGGAAGCAGTAGGTCCTAATACTGGTTTGTCTGGAGGCGTTGATAAAGTCTATAACCGTAGCTTTGTTCGTTTGGATGACATCACTATCGGTTATACGTTGCCGAAAAAATGGACACACAAGTTTATGGTAGACCGCATTCGTCTGACTGCTACTTGCAAGAATGTTTGTACGATCGATGGTTGGGAATACGGTGATCCGGAAACAGATGGATTGGCTACACGTTCCTTTAACTTTGGTATTAACGTAACACTCTAATTACTGAAAAAACATTATGAAAACAATAAATACAATATTTACAAAAGGATGTATGGTGCTGGCTTCAGCTGCGCTGCTTACTACTGGATGTACGGATGACTTCCTGAAGCAAGACCCGCTGTCATTCTATAATCCTGAAAATACCTATACGACCGAATCAGGATTGAAGGCTGCCATGGCAATGTGTGACTATGGTTTGAAGGAAATGTTGATGGATGGTAACTCGAATGTTCTTCCTATGGCTTCTCTTTATTTTATGACTGATATTGGTTTGTATGCTAAAACAGATGCAAATCCTGTACAGGCAGACTTCGCTAATATCATTACTCCTACTTCCGGTATGGCAGGTGGGGGTGACTTAAACGCTATGCAACGTTTTTGGGATCGTACCTGGAACAGTGTTACTTTTGCTAATACAATTATTTCGAATGTAGATAAGGTAGAAGGCTTGGATCCTACTTTACGCGACGAGTATCTGGGTCGTGCTTATTTCCATCGTGCTTATGCTTACTATCATGGTGTATTGTTGTTTGGTGATATTCCTTTGATTACAAAATTGATTGAAGTTCCTAAGCAAAACTATAAATCAACCAGTAAGGAAGCCATCTTTAAAATGTTGGTACATGATTTGGAATTTGCAGTAGAACATGTACCGCCTCAGAAAGAGATTGGTTACATTGGAACGGTGAATCAAGAAGCTTGTATGCAGCTCCTTATTAAATGCTATCTGGTAGTAGGAGAATATGCAAAGGCTGAAGCGATGGCTACAGACTTGATTAATAACCATGGACTGGCACTTATGAAAGCGCCGTTTGGTACCAATGTACCTTCAGGTAATCCAGAAACATGGCCTGTAGAACGTAACGTAATTTGGGACTTGCATCGTGGTGTCAATATTACCGATGCTTCAAATACGGAAATGATTATGCCGATTCTGAACTATTATACAGAAGGTTTTATTTCTTATCCGCAAATGCGTGCTATGTGTGTGCACTGGAGTAATGGTGACATTGTTGATCCTCATAATATAGGCTCTCCAACTTATAACTATGCGCGCTCTAATAGTAAATATAATGCTGGGTTGGACTGGGTACGTGCTTTAGGTCGTGGAATCGGTTGTTTCCGTACATCTTATCACTACAACCAGACTATCTGGAACTACGACGGTGAAACAGACTGGCAGGATTTGCGCCACAACCGTGAAAAGGGTAACTGGGTAGAGATGACCGATTTGAAATACAACAATCCTTCTTCTGAGTTTTATGGACAGAATATGATGCTTTATGCGCCAGAAGACTGGGGATGGGATGAAGAGAAAAATGAACCTTTAATTAAGAAAGGACAATTACTTTGTAAAGATACTATCCGTAGCTGGTTCCCGACTCCGTTGTATAAGGTTTATATCCTCGACCAGAGTGCAGAGGAGAATATGAATGCCAATCAGTTTAACGGTGCGACAAAAGGTAATAATGTATCTAACGGTAACTTGTATCTGTTCCGTTTGGCAGAAACTTATCTGTTGCGTGCAGAAGCTAAGTTCTATCAGGGTAATGCAACAGGAGCAGCTGAAGATGTTAATGAAATTCGTCGCCGTGCCAATGCTAAGAAGATGTTTACAACGGTAACAATTGGAGATATTTGTGATGAACGTGTACGCGAACTTTACCTGGAAGAATGGCGTCAGCCTGAGTTAACCCGTATCTCTTGGTGCTTAGCAAAGAGCGGTCAACCGGATGAATGGGGTGATACTTATGATTTGGCTACTTGGGACAAACAAAGTGGTACAGACCTGAACGGTGGTAGCTATTGGTACAAGCGTACAACTCGTTACAGTATTTTCAACCATGGTCCTATTATATCTAAGGTTGAAATTAATTATCAGGTTGACAAACGTAACTTGTTCTGGCCTATTCCTAATTCTGCTATTACCGCGAATACTGGTGCTCAGCTTCGTCAGAATTACGGCTATGATGGATATGATGATAGCGTATTTATGTTCGATAATTGGGAGGATGCTGTTGCTGATGAGGAAACAGCTAACTAAACGGCATATATAAATAGGCAAATTTGTCCTATTATAATCTTGAATAAAGTGAAGAATCTCATATAGAAATATTTTGAGATTCTTCATTTCGTTTTAGATTCTATGATTTTTATGTAATGTTCTTACCGTTTTTTTAGTGATTTTTTAATTCGTTGTTTAATTTAGTAAATGATACCTTATGAAAAACATTCTTCTTCTTTTTCTTTTGGGCGTTTTCTTTTCTTGTACTCGTAATGAAATTATTACAGAAGAAGGTTCTGCCCAAACTTCTTCTCAAAGAGAAAAATCCATTATTGATAAAGGTGTAATATACCCTTCTACAAACTCTCAAATATTGACGCGAACTAATTATAATGATTTAGAAGTGGATTGGGTGAATGGTACAAAGGTAACTTTACCTAATGGTGAAGAAGTGGATTTGCCGTGGATTAATGGAGGGGATTTATTACCATTCATGAAAGAAAGACTTAGTCCTAGCAATGGTTGGGAATTGATAGCTCATACAATGAGACCAGATACAGAAAGTAATAGGTCTTATCTTATCTTTCATAATTATATAACAGGTACATTGCGCGTATTTTGTTATATGAGTACATTTGTAAATAATAATATGGGGTATTGGGCTATATCAACTTCTCAACCCACTAGGCTGTTTAATTTTTTGGGAAATTATGCATTGCCAATGAATCAATATGGTCCGACAAAAATTGTTATATCTAATTGTACAATACAAGATGGAAAAGGTTTTTCATTAGGTTGGAACGGTTTTCAAATGGAATTGGCATACGACCCAAGCGCATCTGGTACAATGAACTTTTCACCTTCTTGTTTAAACGCTACTAATTTCAATTTTAGTGGTACTTTTAGTTCACAAACAGAAGGTACTATTGTTGGAACAGAGTCTCAGCCGTCTGTGGGGACACAGATAATTTCAGGTCTAGGCAAAATTGCAGGAGATGCAGCTGAGGAGTGGTTAGGCTCAATATTATCTGATGTTGATGAGTCGAACTCTCGTTCTATTGGAAGTACGGCCCTGCTTACTTTAGCACAAGTTGGTATCACAGGAGTGTTCAAAGCTTTTTCAGGATTATTTAATAAACAGACACAAAAAATTTATGATGTTAGTTTAACAACTCAGGGAACGACTAGTATGACGGGGTATTCTATTCAGCCTTCTGCTGCTCCTATTGGTGCATTGGATATAAATCTAAGTTTAATTGATGGTAAGCTTGGTGGGTGGAACTTGGAGGAATCTCCAATAATGACATGGTGGACTACTGCTTTTAATGAAATAGTAAAGAATGAAAGTGTAACAAATCGAGAATATATTTATGAAGTACCTCAACCACAAATGTTAAGTTATAATATATCAGCTAATCCTAAATCAAACTTTGGGACACGCAAATCCCAAATGAACTATTATTATCGTTCTCCTGATATACCGGATTATGATATGGAAGGAAATATGTTATATAGAAAAGACGCGTTATGCTATGATTATGGTATAAAATATCAATATAAAGGCTCTACTCTTATTGTGCAACCGCGTATGCGCGTTCATGTACGTTATGTGGAATATCCGACATCGGAAATGTTACCTTTTACATTTTATTTAACTGATTTAGAGAATCGTTATCGGGTTGTAGAGTGGGTAGAGAGAGGCCTGAACCCTACAATGGACTTATATTTACAGGTTTCTTGTAATAATGAATATGTCATTAATGGTGTTACCAATACGCATATTGCATCTAGGATTTATCAAATAGGAACTTGTAATTGGGGAAGCGAATATTAAATTACTCACTGATAATAGTTAAAAAGTTTGTTGGCTTATTAGACATTCTTAAAAGTAAATGACATATGGAAGTCGATAGATTATGTCATTTTATATG
>NZ_JBBKBF010000102.1:0-6664 GCF_037892625.1 Phocaeicola sp. ICN-14070
AAAACTATTTTCCGCCATGACAATTTTATCGGCTGAAAAACAGCCGATAAAATTGTCATGGCGGAAAATAGAATGCTTACTATATAACTGCAAAATAAGAGCAGTTATATGCTACCCGTTGTGTAGGATAGTATATAACTGCCTTTGCAAAATCTATTACGTTTAATATTAATGTTTTATCTAGTTAAAACTATGAGAAAATTTTATTTTTATCTGATTGGCATGCTCCTTACATTTGCGGCATGTTCGGAAGAAACAGAGATTACTCTACCTTCAAAAGGGGAAGAAGAGGTGAAGGAAATTGTATCAGCCTTGGAAGAAAACGATGAAATCAGTGATTTTGTGGAAGTCCTGAAAACCGTAAATGTGGCCGACTTGGAAGAAGATGAATTGACAGTGTTTGCCGTACGTAATTCGTCGGCCGCCATGTCAAGAAGTGCTGCTCTTGATTCTACATCAGTAAAGAGACATACTGCCAAAGGACGTTACGGGAAGGTGGACCTGACGGACGGAAAAGTGCTGGAAAGCATTAGCGGTGAGAGCCTGTATGTGACCAGAACGGGCGAAGATATCTATATTAATGGAGTAGTGATAGAAGGTGAAGCCATCCAGGCAGGCAACAGCTATGTGTACGTAGTACCTGAAGTGATGGAACAGCAGTCTGAGCCTGTAAATGTGTATGTAACGACGATTAACGTGTATGCAATTAATCAGGGAAATAGTTCTGAGAGCCCGTTGAAAGACGTGGCGGTAGTAGTGAATAAGGTCGGAAAAGATTCATTGGGAATTTATACGAAAGGTGATTCTTTGGGTGTATGGAAAACTGATGAGCAAGGTCAGGTCGTAATCAAGCATACAGAGAATCAAATCGTGTTCAATGTATATAAGGCCGACTATAGTGATAAATATGACAATTACCTGCTGGCTGGCGTAGATAATGCAGGAAAGTTTATGTATGTGGACTTGAACGCTGACGGAATGCACACCAAAGAGGATAAGGTGGATTTTGAATTGCCTTATTACGTAGGCTACGTAGATGATGTAAAATCATCTACAAAGACCGTGTATATGACTACAGATATTGCGGAACCCGAAGTGCCGGAAGAACTTCCGGATGCCGATTCAGTGCGCGTGGCGTGGAAAGACGTACTGACAGATTATATGCGGTATAATGTGGAAGCGGAGAGCAAATTGGTACAAGGTTATGCGAATTTTGACTACTCTCAGGTAGGGAGCCTTTCAGATAGCTTGTGGAGTAAAGCTTATAACCTGGTAAATAAGGGTAATCAATTTGTCGATATGTTGTCGAATAGTACTGAGGAACAATATTTTGAGCTGAAACAAAACATATTGATGGATTTGTCGCTGGTGTATACCCAGTTGTATGGATATTACGGACAAATGGTTGATCGCGGTTCTGTAATTCCGGAAGATCAGTTGATTAAACAGATGGAAAGTTTGTCAATGTATGTAAATGGAAACCGACGTTATGCATTGTCTGTCATGCTGGCTAAGGTTCATCTGCTAAGACAGGACTGGCAGGGAGCGGCTTATTCTTGTGAAGAAGTGATTGCTTCGGGTGTTTACAGACTTGAACCTCAGTTGGATCATACTATGGTGCCATCCAGTGAAAGTAAAGAAGTGATTTATGGTGATTTCTATGCGGACGGAAAATACATACATCCCTTGTTGTATAAAGAAGTGCTGATTATGGCAGCTTATGCAAACTTTAAAATGGGTACGATAAATAAAGCCTTACAGCTTGTAAATGAACTGCTTGCTTCTTATGGAATGGCACATACGGATGTGACGTTAATAGAAAACAAGATAATCGACCTCTCATCGAATTTGTATGGTACAGGGCAACTATATCCGTATGCCAGACTCTTTTCTATGAAGTTCCGGGCCGATGGTTTCGAAACTCCAAAGAACTGGTTCCTGCCTGTGCCTGAATCGGCTTTATTGTCTTGTCCTAATTTGCAGCAGAATCCCGGATATTGATTCCTGAAAAACTTTAATACTAGTCTTTAGAGGCTCTTCGACCAGTCTTGTGCTTTATTCGTTTGTGAATTGAAAGCATAAGGCTGGTTTTTTATATGCAGAAAAAGGGAAGAATGTCATCGTCTTTGAATTTCACATTGAAGCCGGACATTTGTCGGCCATTGTTGGAGGAATATTATTTTTTTCGTATCTTTCGGAAAGAACTTTTAGCTGAAAGTATATGAATATTTACGTAGATTTTTCTTTAAGGTTGTTTGTGGCCGGCCTGATGGGAGTGCTTATCGGGCTTGAGCGGGAGTACCGGGCGAAAGAGGCGGGTTATCGTACGCATTTCCTGGTGGCACTGGGCAGTGCGTTGCTGATGATAGTGTCGCAATACGGCTTTATGGATGTGCTGGAGAAGGATTTGGTTCGCCTGGATCCGAGTCGTCTGGCCGCTCAGGTAGTCAGTGGTATCGGTTTTATTGGGGCGGGTACTATCATCCTGTTGCAGAAGCAGGTGGTGCGCGGATTGACTACGGCGGCTGGCGTGTGGACCACGGCCGGAATCGGACTGGCGGTAGGGTCGGGAATGTACATGATAGGTGTTCTGGCCACTTTCCTGGTGTTAGCTGGACTGGAAGTTCTTAGCTATTGTTTTAAAAGTATAGGAATGCGAAGCATGATTATCGAGCTTACGGCAGAGAATTCCGAGGCCTTGAAAGCCCTTTCCGGCAAGTTCAGTTCCGAGAATTTTCAGATAACCTCCTACGAGATGAATAAGGTGTATGAGAACAACCATGAAGCCTATCGCATCACAATGGTAATCAGAGCGAAAAGAGTGAATGAGGAAGGATTGCTCTTGATGATGCTTCATGAGTTTCCTGATGTGACGGTGAACCGCATTGTCTGACATAAAACCAAAATACCACCAGAGCCTTCTCTCTGATGGTATTTTGTGTTAACCGATGTAGACATTGACATGTAAAAACAAGCGGTCATGCTGCTCGTCAATGTCAAAATCTATTTTGTCTTCTCGGGCCAGCCATCCGATAGCCGCATTCAGGTCTCTGTCTGACAGGCCGGATGCCTGTTTAAGCTTGTCGTACTCCCAGTGGGCATTGTCGGAAAGGAGTTTCCATACGATATCCGCATTTGTTCCGATTTGGTTTTTGTTCATCATAATTCCAAAAATAATGTAGTAGCTGAGCGAAGATATAAAATTTGTTTTTGTAACAAATCTTCTGCTAACAAAATAATATCGGAATAGCGTATTTCCCTTTTCTATTAATTGTTTTGATGATAATATTACAGAAATGTGACAATGCGCCTGCAAATTGTCAGCGTTTTTTATATCGCTTCCCGTACGCTATTCCATTTTTTTCTTATACCTTTGCACATAAGTAAAAAAGACGATTATGAAGAGACATAAGATAAACTGGAGGGTACCCAAAGGGGCAGAACTGACGGAATTGGACAAGAAAGTGCTGTTTTATCAGGATAAAGGGCATTTGGTTCCGACTCGCCAGTTGATTAAGACTCCGGAGCAGATTGAAGGAATTCGTCGTAGCGGCGTCATCAATACAGGTGTGCTCGACCTGGTGGAAAAGGAAATCCATGCAGGAATGAGTACGGCTGAGATTGACAAGCTGGTATATGAGTATACCCGCGATCACGGAGCTATTCCGGCAACCTTGGGGTATGAGGGATTCCCGAAAAGCTGTTGTACTTCCATTAATGAGGTGGTTTGCCATGGAATTCCGAGCGAAGAGGAAATTCTGGAAGAAGGCGACATTATTAATGTGGACTGTACGACGATTCTGGACGGTTATTATGCCGACGCTTCACGTATGTTCATTATCGGAAAAACCACTCCGCAGAAAGAAAAACTGGTGCGTGTGGCAAAAGAATGTCTGGAAGTCGGTATGGAAGCGGCCCGTCCTTTCGGCTTTGTGGGAGATATCGGC
The DNA here is from genome assembly GCF_037892625.1 of Phocaeicola sp. ICN-14070. Classification (NCBI taxonomy): domain Bacteria; kingdom Pseudomonadati; phylum Bacteroidota; class Bacteroidia; order Bacteroidales; family Bacteroidaceae; genus Phocaeicola; species Phocaeicola sp. ICN-14070. The sequence continues at coordinate 3,948 of NZ_JBBKBF010000102.1, forward strand.
CATGCCGTAGAGAAACACGCGAAGAAGAACGGATTCTCGGTGGTGCGTGATTTGTGCGGCCACGGAGTAGGAGTGGAATTCCACGAAGAACCGGATGTGGAACACTTTGGCAAGAAGGGTACAGGTATGTTGCTTGTGCCGGGCATGGTGTTTACCATTGAACCGATGATTAATATGGGAACCTGGGAAGTCTTCATTGACGAAGAAGACGGATGGACTGTAGTGACGGAGGATGAGCTTCCTTCCGCACAATGGGAGCATACCTTTGTGATGACGGAGCAGGGACTTGAAATATTGACCTATTAATAATAGAAGAACGTTATGAGTACAATAATATTAGGAATAGAATCTTCTTGTGATGATACTTCTGCGGCAGTGATAAAGGATGGCGTATTGCTGTCGAGCGTGATTGCCAGCCAGGCGGTGCACGAAGCTTACGGAGGAGTGGTTCCGGAACTGGCCTCGCGTGCACACCAGCAGAATATCGTTCCGGTGGTGCATGAAGCTTTGAAACGTGCCGGAGTGGCAAAGGAAGATTTGAGTGCCATTGCCTTTACTCGCGGACCGGGTCTGATGGGTTCTTTGCTGGTAGGAGTGTCTTTTGCCAAAGGACTTGCCCGCTCGCTGGATATTCCGATGGTAGAGGTGAACCATTTGCAGGGTCATGTGCTGGCGCACTTTATTCAGGAACCCGACGGTGAAAACGTACAGCCTAAATATCCTTTTATCTGTCTGCTGGTTTCAGGAGGAAACTCTCAGATTATCCGTGTGAATGCGTATAATGATATGGAGGTGTTGGGACAGACCATCGATGATGCGGCAGGAGAGGCTATCGACAAGTGCTCCAAGGTGATGGGGCTGGGCTATCCGGGAGGTCCGATTATCGACAAGCTGGCGCGTCAGGGTAATCCGGAAGCCTTTAAATTCAGCAAACCGCATATTCCGGGCTATGACTATAGCTTTAGCGGACTGAAAACCTCTTTCCTGTATTCGCTCAGAGACTGGATGAAAGAAGATCCCGATTTCGTAGAACATCATAAGACGGATTTGGCTGCTTCGTTGGAAAAAACGATTGTAGACATCCTGATGGATAAATTACGTAAGGTAGTAAAGGATACAGGCATCAAGGAAGTGGCCGTAGCCGGAGGAGTGTCGGCAAACAACGGTCTGCGAAACGCTTTCCGTGAACATGCGAAAAAATATGGCTGGAACATTTTCATACCGAAGTTCGGGTATACTACCGACAATGCGGCCATGATCGCCATTACGGGATATTATAAGTTTTTGGACAAGGATTTTTGCACTATAGACAAACCCGCTTATTCACGGGTAACCATTAAGTAACAATTTAGAGAAAACAGATTATGTCAGTAGAAACCAAAACACTAAGTAAGGAGATAAGTGAAATTTTCTGGAGAGAAGGCTATACATTGGCTACTGCAGAAAGTTGTACGGCTGGTAACGTGGCAGCCATCATAACTGCTATCCCAGGTAGTTCTCGTTTCTATAAAGGTGGAATTATAGCCTACTCAGATGAGGTAAAGAAAACGCATTTATATGTAAATGCCGAAACACTGGAACAACATGGGGCAGTAAGTGAAGAAACCGTTGTGGAAATGGTAAAGGGTGCCATCAAGGCGTTGGATGTGGATTATGCAATGGCTACATCCGGAATTGCCGGTCCTGGCGGAGGAAGTCCGGAAAAACCGGTCGGTACGATTTGGGTAGCAGCCGGAACAAAAGATGCGGTACTTACGGCTAAATTGACCGAAGATGAAGGTCGTGAGAAAAATATTCAGGCTGCAACGGCAAAAACCCTCCAATTATTGTTGGAATTATGCCAAAATCAAGGAAAAGAGGAGTAAAAGTTCAATTTGTTGAAAAAAGATTTGTTTATATAAAATAAAATCACTTACTTTGCACTCCGTTTGAGAGAACCATGGAATAAAACTATAAAAACTAGATAGAAATGTCGAAAATTTGTCAAATTACCGGAAAGAAAGCCTTGATAGGCAACAACGTTTCACACTCTAAGAGAAGAACAAAAAGAACTTTTGATGTGAACTTGTTTACAAAGAAATTCTACTATGTAGAACAGGATTGCTGGATTAGCCTGAACATCTGCGCTAACGGCTTGCGAGTTATTAACAAAAAAGGCCTGGATGCAGCGCTGAACGAAGCGGTAGCAAAAGGTTATTGTGATTGGAAAACTATCAAAATTATTGGTTAATTAAAAGGAGAGAAAGACTATGGCTAAGAAAGCTAAAGGAAACAGAGTACAGGTAATCCTTGAATGCACAGAAATGAAGGATAGTGGTATGCCGGGAACTTCTCGTTATATTACAACTAAGAATAGAAAAAATACCACTGAAAGATTGGAATTGAAGAAATACAATCCGATTTTGAAAAGAGTAACAGTTCATAAAGAAATTAAATAATAACAGACCATGGCAAAGAAAACAGTCGCAACCCTTCAGACAGGTAAAGAAGGACGTTCTTATACTAAGGTTATCAAAATGGTTAAGTCTCCGAAAACTGGTGCTTACGTTTTTGACGAACAAATGGTTCCTAACGAAAAAGTACAGGACTTCTTCAAGAAATAATTTATCTTTTGAGATATAAAATGCTAAATAAAAGTTCCTTTCATTTAAATATGGAAGGAACTTTTTTTGTGTGAAAGCGAGAATAGTTATATCTTTGTTATATTCGTTTCTATG
>NZ_JBBKBF010000103.1:0-6577 GCF_037892625.1 Phocaeicola sp. ICN-14070
TGATTAAAACGTAAAGGCGTTTTACTTCAAACGCACTTGCGTTTAATTGAAAACGTCCTTGCGTTTTGTGGAAGATGCTAAAGTTGATTGGAAGGGCATAAAAAAAGCAGCCTCAGAGTTATCCGAGACTGCTTTGTCTGTATGTAATTTGTAGCTTATTTATTTCAAGCGAGCTAATGTTTCCTTGATACGGCGCATAGCTTCAACAATGTTTTCGTCAGAAGTTGCGTAGCTCATACGGATGCATTCAGGTGCACCGAAAGAAGTTCCACCTACGCAAGCTACGTGGCCTACTTCCAACAGGTACATAGCCAGATCATCTGCATTATTGATTACACGGTCTCCGTCTTTCTTACCGAAGAAAGAATCACATTTCGGGAAGAGGTAGAAAGCTCCCTGCGGGAAGTTTACTTCGAATCCCGGAATTTCTTTTGCCAGTTTCACAATCAGGTCACGGCGGCGTTCAAATGCCTTGCGCATTTCTTCTACCGGAGCTTGAGTACCAGTGTAAGCGGCTTCAGCTGCTTTCTGTGATACAGAGCATGGACCTGAAGTATATTGTCCCTGCAGTTTGTTTACACCTTTTACAATCCATTCCGGTCCGGCAATGAAACCGATTCTCCATCCGGTCATGGCGTATGCTTTAGACACACCGTTTACAATCACTACGCGGTCTTTGATTTCTGCAAACTGAGCAATGCTCTGATGCTTGCCGATGTAGTTGATGTGTTCGTAAATTTCGTCAGCGATAACGATTACGCGTTCGTGTTTAGCCAATACTTCAGCCAGTCCCTGCAATTCTTCTTTGGTGTATACTGAACCAGTCGGGTTAGACGGAGAGCAAAGAATCAGGGCACGAGTGTTCGGAGTGATAGCTGCTTCCAGCTGAGCAGGAGTAATCTTGAAATCCTGTTCAATACCGGCACGTACAATGACAGGAGTACCTTCTGCCAGTTTCACCATTTCCGGATAGCTCACCCAGTAAGGAGCTGGAACGATTACTTCGTCACCTTTGTTAATCAAAGCCATGATGGTGTTGCAGACAGACTGCTTGGCACCGTTTGCACAGCTGATTTGAGCGGCTGTATATTCCAGACCGTTTTCATTTTTCAATTTTGCCACGATGGCGTTGCGCAAAGCCGGGTATCCGGCAACTGGAGAATAACGAGAGTAGTTTTCGTCAATAGCTTTTTTAGCGGCTTCCTTGATGTGATCCGGTGTATTGAAATCCGGTTCTCCTACGCTCAGATTGATTACGTCAACCCCCTGAGCTTTAAGTTCACTACTTTTCTGTGACATAGCCAATGTAGCTGAAGGCGACAGGCTATTCAAACGATCTGAAAGTTGGTTCATGTTATTGTGTTATTAAAGTTGGATTTTTTTTGCAAAAGAAGCTAATTTCTTCCATATATAAAAGAAATTAGCTTCTAAAAAGGTTTATTTTCTGTCTCCAAGTATCCGGAGAAGGTAAATGAACAAGTTGATGAAGTCGAGATACAGTGTCAAGGCTCCCATCAGGGCAATCTTCTGTGTGGTTTCGTTGACTTCAATGTCATCGTGCGACAGGAGTTGCTTGATTTTCTGTGAATCGTAGGCCGTCAGTCCCACAAAGAGTAGCACACCGATATAGGAAATAATCATGTCCATCATCGAATTGTGCAGGAACATATTGACCAGCGAAGCGATAATCAGTCCGATGACTCCCATCAGGCAGAGACTGCCGATACGGGTAAGGTCTTTCTTGGTTACATACCCGTAAAGGGCAGTTACTCCGAATGTACCGGCTGTCACGAAGAAAGTGGTAGCAATGGAACTTAACGTGTAAATCAGGAACAAGACGGACATCGTGACACCGTTCAATACCGAATAGGCGATAAACAGGAGGGTAGCCGTAGTGAAACTGATTTTATGTATACGGGCAGAAAGATACATCACCAGTCCTACTTCAGCAATCAGCAATCCCCAGAACATGATGGAGTTCTGCATGATGGTTTCAATCAGGGTGTACGACTTAGCTACGTACATGGCTACAAAGCCCGTGATGACGAGTGCCAGTGTCATCCACAGATATACGCTGCGGAACAAAGCGGTTTGAGCAGCTTTGCTGGCATAGCTTTTTACTAAGTTATTTGTTTCCATAATCCTTCTTAATTATTTATTGAAATGTAGGGTATGTCCCATTCTTTCTTTCTTGGTGTGCAGGTATCGCTCGTTGTATGGGTTGGGAGTGACTTCGATAGGTACGTTTTCTACAATTTCCAGTCCGTAAGCTTCCAGTCCCACGCGTTTCACCGGATTGTTGGTCAGCAAGCGCATTTTGTGGATACCAATCTCACGCAAAATCTGAGCACCTACTCCGTAGTCGCGTTCGTCGGCCTGATGGCCCAGGCAGATGTTGGCGTCTACCGTATCCATGCCTTCTTCCTGCAACTTGTAGGCTTTCATTTTTTCCATAAGTCCGATGCCACGTCCTTCCTGGTTCAGGTAGATAACGGCTCCTTTTCCCTCTTTTTCAATCTGTTCCATGGCTTTGTGCAACTGGTCGCCGCAATCACAACGCATAGAGCCGAAGATGTCGCCGGTAGCACATGAAGAATGTACACGTACCAGTACCGGTTCGTCTTCTGAGAATGTACCTTTAATTAAAGCTACATGTTCCAGACCGTTGCTTTTCTGACGGAACGGAATCAGACGGAAATGACCATGTTCGGTAGGCATGTCTACTTCCACTCCTTTTTCTACCAGTGATTCCTGTTTCAGGCGGTAAGCGATGAGGTCGGCAATGGAAATCAGTTTAAAACCATATTCGTCTGCCATCTTTTTCAGTTCCGGCAGACGGGCCATGGTGCCGTCTTCGTTCATAACTTCCATCAGGGCAGCAGCAGGATATAAACCGGCCAGGCGTGCCATATCTACGCAGGCTTCTGTATGTCCAGCGCGGCGCAATACACCTTTTTCTTGTGCATATAAGGGGTTGACATGTCCCGGGCGGCCGAATGTTTCCGGTTTGGAAGTAGGATCAGCCAAGGCACGGATGGTTGCGGCACGGTCGGCAGCCGATACACCTGTAGTACATCCCTCCAGTTTATCAATGGTAACGGTAAACGGAGTTCCTAATACAGAAGTATTGTTAGATACCTGATGCGGTAAATCCAGTTCTTCGCAACGTGATATGGTGATAGGGGCGCAAAGTACACCTCTTGCATGTTTCAGCATGAAATTTACTTTTTCCGGGGTAATCAGTTCTGCAGCCACTACCAGGTCGCCTTCATTCTCGCGGTCTTCGTCGTCTACGATGATGACGAATTCTCCTTTGCGGAAATCTTCGATTGCCTCTTCAATTGTATTCAGTTTGATTTTCTCCATAATGATATTGATAGTTTTAGAATGTTTTTTTGATTCTTTCTTGTATGTCGCGGCTATTCTTGACAATGGTTTTCAAATCCTTGTCCAGACGCACGCGATAGCGCCAGATGTTCAGCCAGATAAGCAGTCCGGCCGGAACGATGATTCCAATCAGCAGATTCAACCATCGGTTGTCTGATACGCTCTTGTGAGCCTTTACAGATAAGAACGGATAATTGTTCAATAAGTTCAGCAATACTCCGTCTTTTGTATTGGACATCTCTTCTACGAGCCCTTCCATTTGCAGGCTGATTTCCTTGATGGCATCATCATGCTTGTTGTTGGTGAACACCTGATAATAGTTCGGTGGCCCCAGCAGTTTGTGATTCGCTCCATAAGTTTCGCATTCCTGACACAACTTGTCCAAATCCTGATAGATGCGGGTATAGTCTGGTGTGTGGATAATGACCTCTTTCTTAAAGACATGGCGTGAAACTCTTATTCCAAACAGTTTGCGGAAGAAGTTTACATACACGTCGATGTTGAATACCACAGAGTCCTTATTTGATTTGTAAGTAAGGAAACCGCCTAGCGGAGCCAGTATGATGGTACTCATCCATGTTCCAAGTATAATATTCATTTCTCCACTTTTGGCTACACGCGTAGCTCCGGAGTCGATAATATAGTAAAGTACGAAAATCAATACGGAAATCACTACAGGCATACCCAGTCCTCCTTTACGGATGATGGCTCCTAGTGGAGCACCGATGAAGAAGAAAATGATACAAGCCAGTGAAAGAGTGATTTTTTTATGCCAGTCCGACTGATGACGGCGGATATTGTTGTCGGCATCTCGGGTCATATAACTCTTCATGCTCCAGTCTGACATGAGCGAAGACAGACGTGTTTCGGTCGAATTCAGTGTCTTCAACTTTTGGGCAGAGGTCATACCGTTCAAGATACTGTCTGTATTAATAATGGCGAGATGTTCTTTCTCAATCTTTGTAGAGTCTGTTTTAGTGAGTACCGGTTTCCGATAGGCCGTTTTCATGGCATCTGAATACATGGCACGTCCCACGCTGTCGGCATACATGTTGAGGGAGTCGATAGCCAGGGAGATTTCATTCATGTTCTTTATGTCTGAGCGTTGGTTCAGAAAATTGCCGTCCACCATCTCAAAATTGGTGTCAAAAGCAATCAGGGTATGTTTTTCCTTGAACGTTTCCCGACGATAAGGGACATTCCGTGAAATGACAGACTGTGACTTCAGATTCTCAAATTGTTCTCCGTTATACAGGTGCAGATACAAGTGCTTTTTGTCTGCTGTCAGTTCCAGCTTCCCTTCTTCTGCCCAGATAATATGGGCGTTTTCAAATCCGTCAGAGAAGTTGTAAATTAGTACATCTTTCAGAATACCCGTATCACGATCTTTTTTCTTTACATAGATATTGTATCCTTCAATATCGCTGTAAAACATTCCTTCCGGAATATCTACTTCCGGAGACTTTTGTTTCATAGACACCAGCAGTGTCCAAAGCTCTTTTTGTGCTTTAGGACCAATGACATTCTGGAAAAAGAATGACATGACTCCCAAGAACATACAGAACAGCACGACCGGGCGGATAATGCGAAACAGAGGAATTCCTGCTGCCTTCATGGACAGAAGTTCATAGCGTTCTCCGAAGTTACCGAATGTCATCAGGGCAGCCAGTAGAATGGCCAAAGGAAGAGACAACGGAATCAATGTCAGAGCTGATAAAAAGAAAAACTGGGCAAGAACATTGATTTCCAAACCTTTTCCTACCAGTTCATCGACATATCTCCATAAGAACTGCATCATGAAAATGAAAAGGCAGATAAAGAATGTCCCCGAAAAGAGCAGCAGAAAACTCTTTAAAACGAATATATCAAGTTTTTTTATGCGTAGCATTCCTGTCTTATATTATCAGTATGCAAAAGTAGCACAAAAAACGGACAGCAAAATAAAGTTTTGTATATTTTATAGATTTATACTCCGAAAACTCTCTTTAAGGTTTCAATTTGTGAGTCCCAAAGGCTGCGTACATCTTCTTCTTCTCCAGGCTCTACAAAATCTGTGATTTCCAGAGAGTGGTCGGTGGTCAGTTCATTGTAGTGGATTTTCAGTTCAAAATAGCTTTTAGCCTCTTCATCATCCAGCCAGTGGAAGCGGATGAAAAATTCAGGTCGGCTGTTTACCACGATAGCTTGTCGTGTTTCAGTTTTTCCCCAGCGGAAGGTATAAGTTTTTCCTTCTTTGGTTACGCGGTCGGCAAACCAGCGTTCCAAACCGGCTGCACTGCTGATAGCGTTCCATATAATGACACTTGAAGAGGGATTGAGCGGATATTCGATTTGTGTTTTTCTTTTCATGATGTTTCTTGTGTTTTTACTTGTATCTTATTTTTAGCAACGGCGGCAAATTAAAGTATTTTTTTGTTTATATCCATAATGAATGAAGATTTTTTTTGGTGATTTATTTTACTTCTTAGAATTCATGGAGAGGAGAGCGTTTGCTGATGTAAAGCTTCTTATTTTATGAAAAATAGGCAAATGTGTCGTTTTCAATCGGTTATTAACTTGTTGTTGAGGCGGTAACATTATCTTTTGCAGAAAAATAGCAAAAAAGAGAGGATAAATTTGCGTAATTCAAAAACTTGCTCTATCTTTGCACCCGCAATCACGAAATGATGGCGGGATAGCTCAGCTGGTTAGAGCGCATGATTCATAATCATGAGGTCCCCGGTTCAATCCCGGGTCCCGCTACAAAGAATGATTTAGCCGTTGGGTGGCTTCCACGCCTGGCGGTTTTTTTTATGAAAATGGCGGGATAGCTCAGCTGGTTAGAGCGCATGATTCATAATCATGAGGTCCCCGGTTCAATCCCGGGTCCCGCTACAAGACATAATAAATTAATTATCAGACATTTAAGAATGAATATTTCTTAGATGTCTTTTTTGTTTATATAGTTCCTTGCACAGATTTTGCACAAAAGTTGAGGTAAAATGGTGATAATCAATGAAATCGTAAGAAAAAACTACCTCAAAAATATCTTTCTTTGCTTTTCTTCAATTTACTTGCTCTTTCTTAACGATATGTTCTGCACACTGCTTGAAGATGTCCGATGATGAGGCTTACATTATATATATTGTATGAGAACGAATCTTCTTGCACAAAAAATTGCACAAATGAGTATAATAAAAGGGATAATCTG
>NZ_JBBKBF010000104.1:0-6042 GCF_037892625.1 Phocaeicola sp. ICN-14070
ATACATTGTATATAATCTATTACATTTTCATCATTTCCGGTTATAAGGGTGCTCATTCCTCCTGCCATTTGACATCCAAAGGCGGTGTTATAACCATCGAATCTGTTGCTGCGAGAAACTGCCGTTACGGAATATATGTTAAAGTAATTCCGGAGAGACTTCAGAGGTTCTTCTGTAAACAGGTTTTCCATGGCTTTATTCATGACTTCATCGTATGTTCCGTCTTCTATTTCAGTGTCCAAAAAGCCATCTCCCATCAATACAATGGGGAGTTCGTTTCCTTTTGTGGCACGTTGAAGAATACGTACCGTTCTGTCGGCAGAATAATCAGTCGATGTGCTTGTATTGGTACCTTCCTGTATGATAGTGACACTATTCAGTAATTCCTCTTCCAGGCCGTTTGTTTTACAAAAATAAAGATTGGCCGTTCGTTCCCTTTCATCTTCGTTGGGTAAAGCAGTCAAATTGACTACATAGCCTTGCTCTGTACGACTATCAGCCGATTGTGTAAGCCAGTTGGCTGTACTATAAATAACAAGTTTGTCCCCACTGAGGTTGGTGGTAAACTTGACTTGTAGTGAACCTCCTTGCGCCTCAGTATAATAAGTCGTCCGTTCCAGTTCTACGTAGTCTGCGGCCGATTGCGTGACGGTAAGGGATTGGGTGAGACCAGCGGAAACTAGATTTACTATGGCTGTACGGGAGTCTTTGCTGTCATTTTTACTGGAGGCTGTCAAGGCCAGTTGATAAGTGCCGGCTTCCCCTGAAGTAGGAGAAATCAAAAGCCATTCACTGGATGTATTTGCTTCCCATTCTCGCGTACTGGTAAAGCTGATTACTGTTTGGGAATTAGCCGCTGAGGCTAGGGTAATCGAACTTGTTTCTTCTTGCAAAGAGAAACTGGGGTCAATTTCCTTTTCGGAACACCCGGATATCAAGAGGATAAGAAGAAATAATAATATACTTTGTTTCATGTCTGTAAAATGATGGATGTGCACAAAATTGCTTTTTCTTGTATTAAATAGCAAATGAAATCTACGAATTGGCAAGAAAAAACTACGAATTCATTGATTAAAGTATTAAACTATTTCTGTACTAAAAAGGAAAATAGTTGATGAAAGATAGTTGGGTTGAATTATTTTGCGACAGACAATGCTGAAATGGTTATGTACCATCTTCTGCATTTGCAAATTCAGGATTTTCTTGATATCTTGCATTGTCAATTTATCAGGATAGAGTTTTATGAAACAAATATTGCATAAATTAAGGGTGTTACTGCTGATTGTATGGGGGATGTGTATTCCCTCGTTGCCGGGATATGCCATGACGGATAGTGAGTTTGCTACATGGACGGGAGTACGGGTAGGCTGGCAGCTTAATCCCCGTGTGAAGTTTAGGGGAACATTTCAAACTCGGACACAAAATGGCTTAAAAGAAATGGAACGGGGACGTTTGAATGTCGGACTGAATTACCGTGTGTTACCCCTCATGCAACTAAAAGGATATTACGAAATACGATACCGTGACCGTGGAACTGCGGGATGGAAAGTTGGATATCGCTATCAAGCCGGTTTTATTGTTTCAGGGGCCAAACGAAATATAAAGCTTGGCTGGCGGGAACTTTTGCAACACACATTTATTGGCGGAGCAAATGAGGTGCAATTACGTTCGCGTTTGAGAGTGGCTTATGAACCTGAAAACTGGATAGCATATCCTTATTTTTTTGTGGAAACGTTTCAGCCGCTAGGCGACGAGGCTTTCTTTTCGCTGCCGCGTGTCCGTTATCGTTCGGGGGGGCGTTGCCCTCTTTCCCGGAAAACTGCTTTGGATGTATATTATTGCCGCCAATATGACGTGAAGCGTTGCCAGAATATTTTAGGACTTAATTTGGAGATAAAATTGTAATGGAAGAAAATATGAGTTTTTTAGAATTAGTAAAGATGCGTCACTCCGTTCGGAATTATGAAAACCGTGCGGTGGAGAAAGAAAAATTGGATTACATAATGGAATGTGTACGTCTGGCTCCTTCAGCAGTAAATTTTCAGCCCTGGAAATTTGCGGTGATAACGGATGCGGACAGGCTGTCACAGCTGAAAAAGGCTTATCCAAGAGAGTGGATAGAAAATGTACCTTGTATGATAGTAGCTTGTGCGAATCATGAGGAATCCTGGCACCGTAAATCAGACGGAAAAGACCATGCAGATATTGATGTGGCCATTGCTGTAGAGCATCTTTGTCTGGCTGCTACGGAACAAGGATTGGGCACTTGCTGGGTGTGTAATTTTGATGTATCTCTGTGTCGGGAAGTACTTAACCTGCCTGATTTTATGGAACCGGTAGTGCTGATTCCTGTGGGTTACGCCCAAGCACAAGAAATGTCAGCTAAGAAACGCAAATCGTTGGATGAGATATTATTTTGAAAGCAATAAGGGGATAACATAAATAAAATATCAAATATTTAACTAGTTTTAGTAGTAGTTCTTTATGGAATTTCCTACTTTTGGGACGCTCTCTGAATCGCTTTTCAGGGAGCGTCTTTTATGTATATTCTAATTAGTTGAAAAATGGAAAACATTGAATTAGGATTATTGCTGATGGTGGTCGGAATGGTCACAGTCTTTGTAATTCTGCTCATTGTTATCTGGTTAAGCCAGCTTCTGATTTCCATTGTAAATAAAGTTGCTCCTGAAGAAGCACCCAAAAAGAAGGTGGCTGCTACAGGTGCATCTACCGATGCTGGTGCAATGGATGCCATTAAGGCGGCTGTGGATATATTGACAGCCGGAAAAGGTCAGGTAATAAAAGTAGAAAAACTGCAGTAATCTGTTAGAAAAACACGCATGTATTAGTCATGGAACAGAAAGAAGTCAAATTTAGTTTGGTTTTTCGTGATATGTGGCAGAGTGCCGGAAAATACGTACCGCGAGTAGACCAGTTGGTGAAGGTGGCCCCAGCCATTATCGAAATGGGGTGTTTTGCCCGTGTAGAAACAAACGGGGGAGGTTTTGAACAAGTTAACCTGTTGTTTGGTGAAAATCCGAACAAGGCTGTCCGTGAGTGGACGAAGCCTTTTCATGAAGCTGGAATTCAGACACACATGCTCGACCGTGCGCTGAACGGTTTGCGAATGAGTCCGGTACCGGCCGACGTACGTAAGTTGTTCTATAAAGTAAAGAAGGCTCAGGGTACAGACATTACCCGTACATTCTGTGGATTGAACGATGTACGCAATATTATTCCTTCCATCGGTTATGCACATGATGCCGGCATGATTTCTCAGTGCTGTCTTTGCATCACTTATTCTCCGATTCATACCGTAGAGTATTATCTGGATATGGCCAAGAAGCTGATTGATGCAGGATGTGATGAAATCTGTATCAAGGATATGGCGGGTATTGGTCGTCCGGTATTCCTGGGTAAGCTGGTGGCAGGTATCAAGAAAATCAAAGATATTACGATTCAGTATCACTCTCATGCAGGCCCGGGCTTTAATATGGCTTCTATTCTGGAAGTGTGCAAGGCTGGATGTGATTATGTGGATGTAGGTATGGACCCGTTGTCATGGGGTACCGGACATGCAGACGTGATCAGTGTACAGGCCATGTTGAAGGACGCCGGCTTCAAGGTGCCTGAAATCAATATGCAGGCCTATATGAAGGTACGTTCCCTGATTCAGGAATTTATGGATGATTTCCTGGGATTGTATATCAGTCCGAAAAACCGTCTGATGAACTCTTTGCTGATTGGACCGGGACTTCCGGGTGGTATGATGGGTAGCTTGATGGCCGATTTGGATACTAACCTGGAATCTATCAACAAGTATAAGGCAAAACGCAATTTGCCGTTCATGACTCAGGATGAACTGCTGATTAAACTGTTTGATGAGGTAGCATACGTATGGCCGCGTGTGGGGTATCCGTGTCTGGTAACTCCGTTCAGCCAATATGTGAAGAACCTGGCCATGATGAATGTCATTCAGCTGGAAAAAGGCAAGGAACGCTGGGGAATGATTGCCGACGATATCTGGGACATGATTTTGGGAAAAGCCGGACAATTGCCTGGCAAACTGGCTCCTGAAATTGTGGAAAAAGCTGAACGTGAAGGCCGTAAGTTCTTCACAGGCAACCCACAGGACAACTATCCTGATCAGTTGGAAAAATACCGTCAGATGATGTGGGAAAAGAAATGGGAAACCGGACAGGATGATGAAGAGCTCTTTGAATATGCCATGCATCCGGCTCAGTATGAAGCCTATAAGAGTGGAAAGGCAAAAGCTGACTTCCTGGAAGATGTGAAGAAACGCCGTGAAGCCAAGGAAGAGATCCACATGGCTAATGACCAGACTAAAGTCTTGACAGTAGACGTAAACGGTCAGGCTTATCGTGTAACTGTAGCCTTTGGCGATGTCAATCCGTCTAAACTTTCTGCACAGAATCAGCCTGCTGAAGCAGCTCCGGCTGCTCAAGCTCCGGCTGGTGAAGGAAAAGAAGTGCTTTCTCCGCTGGAAGGTAAATTCTTCCTGACGAAGAGTGCACAGGAAACTCCGGTGAAAGTGGGTGACAAGGTGAACAAGGGAGATGTGATTTGCTACGTAGAGGCCATGAAAACTTACAATGCCATCCGTGCTGAGTTTAGTGGAACCATCACTGCTATCTGTGCAAATTCCGGTGACTCCGTATCAGAAGATGATGTATTAATGAAGATTTTGTAATGGAAGAGATATTAGAAAGATTATATGATATGACCGCTTTCAGCAACATTGCTGCTGACCCGCGGTTTCTCATCATGTATGCCATTGCTTTCGTCTTGCTCTATCTGGGTATCAAGAAGCAGTACGAACCGTTGCTGCTGGTACCCATCGCTTTCGGGGTGTTGCTGGCCAACTTCCCGGGCGGTGATATGGGGGTAGTGCAGGCCGATGAAAATGGAATGGTCATGGTGAACGGTGTGATGAAGAACATCTGGGAAATGCCGCTTCATGAAATTGCACATGAACTGGGACTGATGAACTTCATTTATTATATGTTGATTAAGACGGGATTCCTTCCGCCGATTATATTCATGGGAGTAGGTGCACTGACCGATTTTGGTCCGATGCTGCGTAATCTTCGTCTGTCTATTTTCGGTGCGGCTGCTCAGCTGGGTATCTTTGCCGTATTGCTGGTATCTATTTTGATGGGCTTTACTCCCAAGGAAGCTGCTTCTTTGGGTATCATCGGAGGTGCCGACGGTCCGACAGCTATCTTCACTACTATCAAGCTGGCTCCGCATTTATTAGGTCCGATTGCCATTGCGGCCTATTCTTATATGGCGTTGGTACCAGTTATCGTGCCGCTCGTCGTACGTTTGTGGTGTACAAAGAAAGAGCTGTCCATCAACATGAAGGAACAGGAAAAGAAATACCCTTCAAAAACGGAAATCAAGAATCTGCGTGTTTTGAAAATTATTTTCCCGATTGCATGTACTACCATCGTGGCCTTGTTCGTGCCAAGTGCAGTGCCTTTGATTGGTATGCTGATGTTCGGTAACTTGGTGAAGGAAATCGGTAGCAATACTTCTCGCTTGTTTGATGCCGCATCTAACAGCATTATGAATGCGGCTACTATTTTCCTGGGTATTTCAGTTGGTGCAACCATGACTACCGATGCTTTCCTGAACTGGACGACTATCGGTATCGTAATAGGTGGTTTCTTAGCTTTTGCACTTTCAATCTCAGGTGGTATTTTCTTCGTAAAGATATTCAATCTGTTTACGAAAAAGAAAATTAATCCGTTGATTGGAGCAACCGGTCTTAGCGCTGTGCCAATGGCCAGTCGTGTAGCCAATGAAATTGCCTTGAAATATGACCCGAAGAACCACGTGTTGCAATATTGTATGGCAAGTAACATTTCGGGTGTAATCGGATCGGCTGTGGCAGCTGGTGTACTGATTTCATTTCTTGGATAAGTAAACGTGATTTAGCTTCTTTGGACAGGATTACAAAGAGATAACTGTCAATTTGCAGGATGGAAATCTCTTTGTAATCCTGTCTTGTTTTTGTAA
>NZ_JBBKBF010000105.1:0-5968 GCF_037892625.1 Phocaeicola sp. ICN-14070
CAAAACCGTTGGTACAATAAAGTATATAGTTGCGTAGAAAAGATAGAAGAATCTCTGATTGTCAAATATGTGCCTTTGCTGAATCTGGATAAGAATCCAGTAAAATTATCCGAATTGGTAGAGTTACGCAGAAAGTGCAAAGCTGTAGCCAATGGTTATTAATGGAGCTGTTGTTTCTGTATAAGTCGTTTATGGAATATCTATTACTTTCCTTAATCATAGCTGTTGCCATCGTTTCGTATCTCAGTCACCGAAGAGATATGAAACTGCTCTGCTCTGTGTCTTCTCCTACAAGAGGAACAAGGTCGGAACGAAAGCTCATTATCAAGATGTTAAAGAAAGGAGTACATCCGAAAGCAATTTTTCATGACTTATATTTGAAAAGAAAAAGCGGGAGTTGCTCTCAAATAGACCTTGTGGTGGCTACTCCACAGGGATTGGTGGTGATAGAAGTAAAGGACTATAGCGGCTGGTTGTTTGGAAGTGAAAGGCAACGCTATTGGACACAGATTTTGAATTATGGCAAGGAGAAATACCGGTTCTACAACCCGATTATGCAGAATGCCGGTCACATAAAAGCATTGAAAGAACAGTCGGCACAGTTTGCTCAACTTCCCATTTACAACATTGTGTTGTTTGACGGGGATTGTACGCTGAAAGACGTTAGCTATTCGCAGTTTGGTACGTTTGTGGGCTATGCCGGCAATATCATGCGGGTATTGAAAACTATCAAAGGATTCGGTGAGGCGGAGTATACGGATAAAAAAGAGGTGGCCCGTGTGCTTCGTGAGGCTGTGCGCAACGGGGAGAATCCGGCCATCGTGGCGAGCCATGTGGCAGACGTACAAAGCCGGAACTGGGATTGCCCTCGACCAGTGATAAACTGGTTTCCTCGTTTCTTTAGAATCTTCCGCTGGAGAAGATGGATAAGATTTTAGTATAAGAATAATGACTAAATGTACTATGATAAGAATGTCGGTATAACATAATTTTTTTTACCTTTGCTAACTAACCCACAAAAAACCAAGAATTATGGACATACAAACAATACTATCAAACCTGAAGATTGACCAGTTGAACGCCATGCAGGAGGCTTCCATCGATGCGTGGAAGGAGGGCAGCGATTTGATTCTGCTCTCGCCTACGGGTTCCGGAAAGACGCTGGCCTACCTGCTACCGCTGGTGAGCTCGCTGAAAAAGGGAGTGGAAGGCGTGCAGGCCGTGGTACTGGTACCTTCGCGCGAGCTGGCTTTGCAGATTGAGCAGGTGTTCAAGGCCATGGCGACCGGCTTTCCGGTGATGAGCTGTTACGGCGGACGTCCGGCCATGGAGGAACACCGCACCATGAAGGGCATTTCGCCGGCGGTGATTATCGGTACGCCGGGACGTATGAACGACCACTTGAACAAGCAGAATTTCGAGGCGGGCACCGTGCGTACGCTGGTCATCGACGAGTTCGACAAGTGTCTGGAGTTCGGCTTTCAGGACGAGATGGCCGAGGTCATCGGAAAGTTGCCGGCATTGCGTCGCCGCTTTCTGTTGTCGGCTACCGATGCGGAGGAGATTCCGCGCTTTACGGGCATGAACCGCACGCTGAAACTGGATTTCCTGAATCCGGAGGAAACGGTGTCGCAGCGCTTGTCGGTGTATCGGGTCACTTCGCCGGTGAAGGACAAGCTGGAAACGCTCTACAAGCTGCTGTGTACGCTGGGCAACGAATCGACGCTGGTGTTCTGCAATCATCGCGAGAGTGTGGACCGGGTAGGGAAGTACCTGCACTCCATGAAGGTGTATTGCGAGACGTTCCACGGCGGAATGGAGCAGGATGACCGTGAACGGGCGCTGTATAAGTTCCGTAACGGAAGCTGCCACATCTTTATCTCGACCGAACTGGCAGCCCGCGGACTGGATATTCCGGACATCCGCCACGTGGTGCATTATCACTTGCCGGTGGCCGAGGACGGGTTCATTCACCGCAACGGACGTACGGCGCGCTGGGAGGCCGAGGGTAATGCGTTTCTGATTCTGCACGACGAGGAACGTATCCCCGACTATGTGCCCCGTCCGCTGGAAGAGTTTGAACTGCCGGAGCCGACGCCGCAGCCTGCCTTGCCGGAGTTTGTTACCTTATATATAGGAAAGGGCAAGAAAGACAAGATCAACAAGATTGACATCGTGGGCTTTTTGTCGAAGAAAGGCGGACTAGGCCGGGACGATGTGGGACGTGTAGACGTGAAAGACCACTATGCGTTTGCGGCAATTTCTCGGAAAAAGGCAAAACAAACGTTAAAACTCATACAAAATGAAAAGATAAAGGGAGTAAAAACTTTGATAGAACTGGCAAAATAATAACTTTGTGTCATGACAGCCTTCCGGCGGTGAAGGCTGTCTCGCATTTTGCTATGACTCGTGAGCATCCCCATGCCATAGCTAACTATTCTCGTGTTAATATGTCACTAAAATAGCGTTTGTGTATGTAATTTGAAAGATAAAATTCAATAAGGATGTAAAATTATCACGAAAACTTTTGGAAGTCTAAAAATAATCACTAAATTCGCAAGTGTTAGCTAAAATGATTGTTTAACCAAAACAAACTTCCAATGAAGAAACATAATTTTAATGCGGGACCGTCTATTTTGCCTCGCGAAGTGATAGAAAAGACAGCTCAGGCTATTCTTGATTATAATGGTTCAGGACTTTCGTTGATGGAAATCAGTCACCGCGCTAAAGACTTCCAGCCGGTGGTAGATGAAGCAGTGGCCTTGTTCAAGGAATTGCTGAACATTCCGGAAGGATACTCGGTATTGTTCCTAGGTGGAGGTGCAAGCATGGAGTTCTGTATGGTTCCCTATAATTTCCTGGAAAAGAAGGCGGCTTACCTGAATACGGGTACTTGGGCCAAGAAAGCGCTGAAAGAAGCGAAAGCATTCGGCGAAACAGTAGAGGTGGCTTCTTCTGAAAAAGAAGGCTACACTTATATCCCGAAAGATTATGAAGTGCCGGCCGACGTGGATTATTTCCATATCACGACTAATAATACCATCTACGGTACGGAATTGCATGCCGACCTGGATGTCAATGTGCCGATGGTGGCCGATATGTCTTCGGACATTTTCTCTCGTCCGGTAGACGTTTCCAAATATATTTGTATTTACGGAGGTGCACAGAAGAACCTGGCTCCTGCAGGTGTGACTTTCGTTATCGTGAAGAACGATGCGCTGGGTAAGGTTTCCCGTCACATCCCGACCATGCTGAATTATCAGACACACGTGGACAAGGGTTCTATGTTCAATACTCCGCCGGTAGTGCCTATTTATGCGGCTCTTCAGACTTTGCGCTGGATCAAGGCACAGGGTGGCGTGGAAGAAATGCAGCGCCGTGCCAAACAGCGTGCCGACATGCTGTATGCGGAAATTGACCGCAACAAGCTGTTCCGTGGCACCGTAACGGCCAAGGAAGACCGTTCGTACATGAACATCTGCTTCGTGATGGCCGATGAATACAAGGACCTGGAAGCAGACTTCCTGAAGTTTGCTACCGAAAAAGGTATGGTGGGCATCAAGGGTCACCGTTCTGTGGGTGGTTTCCGTGCTTCTTGCTACAATGCCATGCCGGTAGAAAGTGTGCAGGCACTGATTGACTGCATGCAGGAATTTGAGAAAATGCATTAATTGTTGTTATACCCGAAGATAAGGGCGTGGAATTTCGATAACACGTCCTTGTTTTCTTTTTAAAATCAAGTATTATGAAAGTATTGGTTGCGACAGAGAAACCGTTTGCTAAAGTAGCTATCGACGGTATTCGGAAAGAGATAGAAGCTGCGGGCTATGAACTGGCTTTGCTGGAGAAATATACAGAAAAACAGCAGTTGCTCGATGCAGTGAAGGATGCGAATGCAGTGATTATCCGAAGTGACATCATTGACAAGGAAGTGCTGGATGCGGCAAAGGAACTGAAAATCGTGGTACGTGCCGGTGCGGGATATGACAATGTGGACCTGGAGGCAGCTACGGCTCACGGGGTTTGCGTGATGAATACGCCGGGACAGAACTCGAATGCGGTGGCCGAACTGGCTTTCGGTATGATGATTATGGCGGTTCGTAATTTCTACGACGGCAAATCGGGTACGGAACTGATGGGCAAGAAACTGGGTATCCATGCATACGGTAACGTAGGGCGCAATGTGGCTCGTATCGCAAAGGGCATCGGTATGGACATTTATGCCTACGATGCGTATTGCCCGAAGGAAGCCATGGTGGCCGACGGCGTGAAACCGGTGGATTCTGCAGAAGAATTGTATGCTACCTGCAACGTGGTGTCATTGCACATTCCGGCTACTGCCGAAACCAAGAACTCCATTGATTATGATTTGGTGAACCGTATGCCGAAAAACGGTTTGCTGGTGAATACTGCCCGTAAGGAGGTGATTAACGAAGCAGATTTGCTTCGCCTGATGAATGACCGTCCGGACTTGAAGTATGTGACCGACATCATGCCGGCTCATCACGATGAGTTTGCCGATCATTTCCCGGGACGTTATTTCTCTACTCCGAAGAAGATGGGTGCACAGACGGCTGAGGCAAATATCAATGCCGGCATCGCAGCGGCCCGTCAGATTGTGGGCTTCCTGAAAGATGGTTGTGAGAAATTCCGTGTAAACAAGAAATAACTTCTGATTCCCCCAAGCATTATGGCAATAGTTAAACCTTTCAAGGGTGTTCGTCCGCCGCAGGACTTGGTGGAGCAGGTGGCTTCCCGCCCTTACGACGTGTTAAACTCGGCTGAGGCCCGCGAAGAGGCGAAAGGCAACGAGAAATCTTTGTATCACATCATCAAGCCGGAGATTGACTTCCCGGAGGGAACGGATGAGCACGACCCGCGTGTGTACGACAAGGCGGTAGCGAATTTCCGGATGTTCCAGGAAAAGGGCTGGCTGGTGCAGGACGACAAACCGTGTTATTATATTTATGCCCAGACCATGAACGGCAAGACGCAGTATGGACTGGTGGTAGGAGCTTACGTGCCCGACTACATGAACGGGGTGATCAAGAAACATGAGCTGACGCGCCGTGACAAGGAGGAGGACCGCATGAAGCATGTACGGGTGAACAATGCGAACATCGAACCGGTGTTCTTTGCTTATCCGGAAAACAAGACGCTGGATGCCGTGGTGGCGAAATATACGGCTCAGAAGCCGGTGTATGACTTTGTGGCACCGGATGACGGCTTCGGCCATCAGTTCTGGGTGATTGACGACGACAAGGACATTGAGGCAGTGACAGAGGCGTTCAAGGAAATGCCTTCGCTTTACATTGCCGACGGTCATCACCGTAGTGCGGCAGCGGCACTGGTGGGTGCTGAAAAGGCGGCTCAGAATCCGAACCATCGGGGCGACGAGGAATACAACTACTTCATGGCGGTATGTTTCCCGGCCGAGCAGCTTACTATCATCGACTACAACCGGGTGGTGAAGGATTTGAACGGACTGACTCCACAGGCGTTCCTGGAAGCGCTGAAGAAGAACTTCGTAGTGGAAGAAAAGGGTGCGGACATCTACAAGCCGGCAGCCTTGCACAACTTCTCGCTTTACCTGGAG
The DNA here is from genome assembly GCF_037892625.1 of Phocaeicola sp. ICN-14070. Classification (NCBI taxonomy): domain Bacteria; kingdom Pseudomonadati; phylum Bacteroidota; class Bacteroidia; order Bacteroidales; family Bacteroidaceae; genus Phocaeicola; species Phocaeicola sp. ICN-14070. The sequence goes on from NZ_JBBKBF010000105.1 coordinate 5,597, forward strand.
GGTAAATGGTATAGTCTGACAGCCAAACCGGGCACTTACGACGATAACGACCCGATTGGGGTGCTGGATGTCACGATTTCTTCCAACCTGATTCTGGACGAGATTCTCGGCATCAAGGACCTGCGTTCGGACAAGCGTATCGACTTCGTGGGCGGTATCCGCGGACTGGGTGAACTGAAGAAACGGGTGGACAGCGGCGAAATGAAGATGGCGCTGGCACTCTATCCGGTTTCCATGAAGCAGCTGATGGACATTGCCGATACGGGCAACATCATGCCGCCGAAAACCACGTGGTTTGAACCGAAACTGCGTTCGGGACTGGTGATTCACAAACTGGAATAAGATTTTTCTTCTTTTTTTGTGGATATACTG
>NZ_JBBKBF010000106.1:0-5964 GCF_037892625.1 Phocaeicola sp. ICN-14070
ACATTTTGACAACCTATTTCAAAAATCACTTGCATATTTATAAAATATACCTATCTTTGCAAGCAAATAAACATTTAAAGAGATTCACACATGAGTTACCTTATAAAACCAGCCAATTATAAGCCGCTGCTTGATATGAAGCAGACCGAGCTGGGCATCAAGCAAATTAAAGAGTTTTTCCAGCAAAATCTCTCGTCCGAACTTCGCTTGCGCCGTGTTACTGCTCCTTTGTTTGTACTAAAAGGAATGGGAATCAACGATGATTTGAGCGGTACGGAACGCCCTGTCAGCTTCCCCATCAAAGACTTGGGAGACCAGCAGGCAGAAGTAGTTCACTCACTGGCCAAGTGGAAACGTGTCACTTTAGCCGACTATCAGATTGAACCCGGCTACGGAATTTATACCGATATGAATGCCATACGTGCCGATGAAGAGTTAGGCAACATACACTCTCTTTATGTAGACCAGTGGGACTGGGAACGGGTTATTACACCGGAACAACGTACAGTAGACTTCCTGAAAAGTATTGTGACCCGTATCTATGCAGCCATGCGCCGCACAGAGTACATGATTTGTGAAATGTATCCACAGATTAAGTCATTCCTGCCCCACGATGTACATTTCATTCATTCAGAGGACTTATTGCAAATGTATCCTGATAAGACTACCAAGGAACGCGAAAACCTGATTACAGAACGTTTTGGAGCCGTTTTCATCATCGGAATCGGAAACAAGCTGAGTAACGGACAACCACATGACCTGCGTGCTCCGGACTACGACGATTATACCACTGTAGATCCCAAAACAGGGCTTCCTGGCTTGAACGGTGACTTGCTGGTGTGGAACGACGTGCTGCAACGCGCACTGGAAATTTCCTCCATGGGTATCCGTGTGGACAAGGCTGCCATGCTCAAGCAATTGGAATTAGCCGGAAAAGAAGAACGTACCAAACTGTATTTCCACCAGCGCCTGCTAAACGACACACTCCCTCTGACCATTGGAGGAGGTATCGGACAGTCACGCTTGTGTATGCTTTATCTGAAGAAGGCACATATCGGAGAAATCCAAGCCAGCATCTGGCCGGAAGATATGCGTGAAGAATGCGCACGACTGGGTATGCAACTTATCTGACAAACACATAGATCATCATATAAAATAACAATCCCCTTGCTCCGTTTTATGGGTGGAGCAAGGGGATTTCTTTTTGCGTATTTATTGATTTGTTGTTTCTTACCAGTTGATAGGAGTCTCTCCATGAGCCACCAGGTATTCATTGGTGCGACTAAAATGCTTGTTTCCAAAGAAACCGTTATAAGCCGACAAAGGAGACGGGTGCACAGAAGTTAACACCAGATGCTTGTTGCGGTCAATAAACGCTCCTTTCTTCTGCGCATAAGCCCCCCACAAGATAAACACCAAATGTTCTTTCTGTTCAGCCAGCACACGGATGGCCGCATCCGTAAACTCCTCCCAACCTCTGCGCTGATGTGAACCAGCCTGATGGGCACGCACCGTCAAGGTAGCGTTCAGCAGCAGCACACCCTGCTCGGCCCAACGAGTCAGGTTACCACTGGCAGGAATCGGCATACCCAGATCATCGTGGATTTCCTTGAATATATTCTGCAAAGAAGGAGGAAATGCTACCCCGTCGTTCACCGAAAAACACAAGCCATGCGCCTGTCCCGGTCCGTGATACGGGTCCTGCCCGATAATCACCACTTTCACCTTATCAAAAGGACAAAGGTTGAATGCATTGAAAATCAATCTTCCGGGAGGATATACCGTAGTCTGCTGATACTCCTGACGGACAAAATCGGTCAACCGGACAAAATAATCTTTTTCAAACTCCGGCGCCAGTGCCTTTTTCCAGCCTTCTTCTATCTGTACATTCATAATACGATGAGTAAATAATTAACCCCAAAGGTTCAGTTTATTCTTTTGAGCTTCCGCAAGTGAAACCGTCTGTACCGTTTTCTGACGGTTCTTTTCACGCAAAGCCTGATATTCTTCATTCAAAGCTTCCACAAAAGCCGGACGTTGCTCACGATTCAGCAACTTGGCAGCCACCAATGCATTTTGTGAAGCATCCTTCATGTATACTACCGGTGCATGATATACTGGAGCAATCTTCAGTGCCGTATGCAGCTTCGAAGTGGTAGCCCCGCCAATCATCACCGGAATATCCAGTCCAGCCCGCTGAAGTTCAGTCACCACATGCACCATTTCTTCTAGCGAAGGAGTAATCAGTCCACTCAGCCCTACGATGTCCACCTTTTCACGGATAGCCGTTTCTACAATCTGCTCGGCAGGCACCATTACACCCAAATCTATAATTTCATAGTTGTTGCACGCCATGACCACCGACACGATGTTCTTTCCGATGTCGTGCACGTCGCCCTTCACCGTAGCTACCAGCACCTTTCCGGCACTGCGGGCACCTTCTTCCTTTTCTGCCTCGATATAAGGCTGAAGAATAGCTACCGCCTTTTTCATGGTCCGTGCAGTTTTCACCACCTGCGGCAAGAACATTTTTCCCGAACCAAATAAGTCTCCTACATGGTTCATTCCTGCCATCAGCGGTCCTTCGATGATGCTCACTGCATTCGGGTAACGTGAAAGCGCCTCCTGCAGGTCTTCCTCCAAATAATCCGAAAGTCCCTTCACCAGCGCATATTGCAGCCGTTCTTCCACCGTAGTGTTATTCCGCCACAGTAGTTGAGCCGACGCACTTCCTTCTTGAGAAGCAGTACCTTCTTTCTCCTGCTTCAGCCGTTCTGCCGTTTCAATCAAGCGTTCTGCAGCATCCGGCCGACGGTTCAGCACGACATCCTCAATCCGTTCCAGAATATCCTGCGGAATATCCGTATACAATACAGACGTAGCCGGATTGACAATTCCCATATCCATTCCCTGCTGAATGGCATGATACAAGAATACGGCATGCATAGCCTCACGAATGTAGTTGTTGCCACGGAAAGAGAACGACAAGTTGCTCACCCCTCCACTGACATGAGCCCCCGGCAGATTCTTACGTATCCATCCGGTAGCCTGAATGAAATCGACCGCATAATTATTATGCTCTTCAATACCCGTAGCTACGGCCAGCACATTAGGGTCGAAAATGATATCTTCAGGAGCAAACCCTACCTTATCTACCAGAATGCGATATGCCCGTTCGCACACCTCAATCTTGCGACTGTACGTATCGGCCTGCCCCTTCTCGTCAAAAGCCATGACGATGACTGCTGCCCCGAGCTGTTTCACCTCACGGGCATGCGCTATAAAGACCTCCTCTCCTTCCTTCAAGGAAATAGAGTTGACGATACATTTTCCCTGCACACATTTCAGTCCGGCACGTATCACTTCCCACTTGGAAGAGTCAATCATAATGGGCACACGGGCTATTTCAGGTTCCGAAGCCACCAGATTCAGGAAGGTAGTCATCTCTTGTGCGGCATCCAGCAAGCCATCGTCCATATTTACGTCGATGACCAAAGCGCCGTCTTCCACCTGCTTGCGGGCTATCGACAAAGCCTCATCGTATTTCTTCTCATTAATGAGTCGCAGAAACTTACGTGAACCTGCCACGTTACAGCGTTCACCGACATTGACGAAATTGATTTCCGGAGAAACTTCGAGCAACTCCAATCCCGACAACCACAAATGCGCGTGCTTCTTCACAGGCACACGAGGCTGTACCCCTTGTATCAAATCCTGATACAAGGCAATGTATTGCTCCGTCGTACCGCAGCATCCTCCGATAATATTTACCAGCCCTTCTTCGATATACTCCTTCACTTCGGCAGCCATATCTTCGGGAGTCTGGTCATATTGTCCCAACGAATTCGGCAATCCGGCATTCGGATAAGCACTGATATAATAAGGCGCACGTGAAGCCAGTTGCTCCAGGAAAGGTTTCAACTGACGGGCACCAAATGAACAGTTCAACCCGACGGAAAACAAGTCAGCATGTTCCACCGAAGCCAAAAAGGCATCCAAGGTCTGTCCAGACAAGGTACGTCCGGCAATGTCCGACACGGTAACCGACAGCATCAAAGGTACCCTACGTCCAATTTTTTCCATCGACAATTCTGCTGCCCGAATAGCCGCCTTGGCATTCAACGTGTCAAAAATAGTCTCAATCAGCAGGGCATCCACTCCCCCTTCCAGCAAGGCTTCCATCTGCTCACAATAAGCTGCCTGCAATTCATCGAAAGTCAGCGCACGAAAAGCCGGGTTATTTACGTCCGGACTCATGGAACAAGTCTTGTTGGTAGGCCCTACAGAACCCGCCACAAAACGCGGCTTTTCCGGATTCAATGCTGTAAACTCATCGGCCATCCGGCGTGCCAGACGTGCTGCCGCAAGATTAATTTCCCGACAATAAGCCTGCACATGATAATCGGCCATCGACACCGAAGTGGCATTAAAGCTATTGGTTTCAATAATATCGGCACCTGCCACAAGGTATTTCCGATGAATATCTTCTATTACTTCCGGACGAGTAAGACACAGCAAGTCATTATTCCCTTTCAATTGCCCGGGAATATCCTTAAAACGTTCTCCCCGGAAATCAGCTTCCGAAAGATTATATTGCTGTATCATCGTACCCATGGCACCATCGAGTACCAGAATACGTTCCCGTATCAGTTGTTGTATCGTCTTTGTCTGCATAGCTTTCGTGCACCATTATTTAATTTAGCGTTTGAACATACGGTCCATCATCCGTCGGTCTTCTTTTTCTTTCAACGTCTGACGTTTGTCATACTGCTTCTTACCTTTGGCCAGCGCAATGACTACCTTGGCCAGCCCCCTCTCGTTAATATACATGCGAGTCGGCACAATTGTAAAACCAGGCTCATCAGAAGTACGCTGCAACTTGCGCAATTCTTTCTTTGTCAGCAGCAGTTTACGGTCACGACGAGCCGTATGATTGTTATAAGAACCGTAGAAATACTCTGCAATGTGCATGTTCTTTACCCACAGTTCTCCACGGGAAAAGAAACAGAAAGTATCTACCAGACTGGCCTTTCCCTGCCGGATAGACTTGATTTCCGTTCCGGTCAGCACAATTCCGGCCGTGTACGTATCGATAAATTCATAATCGAACGACGCCCGCTTGTTCTTGATATTAATATTATTTGAAACAGGTCTCATCAATTCAAAATTACAGACAATTTATTAAACACAAATTCTATCATCACCGGAGAAAGCAGTATCAGAATGGAGGCGACAACCGTATAGGAAGTCAACTTACTCTCCGGAATTTCCAAAAACCGTCGTGCCCCTTCAAACACCACAGCCACAGTGTACAGCTGAAGAATCCAGTGAAGTATTTCAATGGAAATCAGCCCATTTACCATATCGAGCACAAACAGAACCGTCATAGAATACCCCACAAACACTTGAAGAGTTTCCTTTGGAATATACTTATTGAACAGGTTCCAGCTGATTTTATCCAGCAGATACACCGCAACAAAAAATCCACCAAACAAAGACACGGCTATGGCACAACAGCGTGTCAAGGCCCACTGGAAAAACTCCGAACTGACATCACGCCCGATAAAAGTACCTATAAATTCCGACAATCCGCACAATCCGATAAGCGGATAGACGTATTCCGACATCATCCTGCTTCCCTGCCCTTCAGCCGCTTCTTTTTCCCAAAAGCGTCCGGGTGAAGAAAGTAAAAATGCCATTTTATTGAACAATTCTTTATAATTCATTCCCAATTCTTTTCATTATGCGATGAAACGAATTGCAAATTTACAAAAAAGTATGAGATAAAGGAAAGAGGGACTTATCTTTTCAAGCTATTTAAAATTCGGTATTCCCAAAATAAAATCAGCCTAGAAAATTCAGAGAAAAACAGTGTATGGAAAAGACTTTCAGAGAGGTGTTTTAACGTCCCCCAAAATGCACTTACGTTTAAAACAAAACTCTTTTGTGTTTCAACTAAAACGG
>NZ_JBBKBF010000107.1:0-5862 GCF_037892625.1 Phocaeicola sp. ICN-14070
AAATGATAACAAAGCTCAAATATTTAATGTCTCTAAATGCTGAAATAAGTGCAGAAGAGATAGAGTCGCGGTTTACTCAAATAGCTAAATTACTGTTTGAAAATTTTGCGATACAAAAGGGAGAAAAAATCTATCTTTTCAAAGAGATTGAGTTTTATTTCTATAATAAGCATCATCGGGACATAATCACTCATCCTCGTTTTTCTGATTCTTTTTGTTGGTACGTGAATGATTTTGGAGGTATAGATTTGAATTTTCCAAGTGAGATTTGTAAAAAGGACGGGACTGACAGCGCTGGAAAAAAAGTAAATAAGTACATATTAGATGACAGCTCTTATTTTGGAGGTATTCTGATCCGTCAATTAATCAGCGAAGATAAAAAAGAAATTTTAGAAGGTCCTTGGGCTTGTGCAGAGCTATTTAGGCTCCATCATGCTATGGAACAGGATTATAATTTCCCTTCGCTTGTAGAACGCAATAATGGTATGGTTGGATATATCTGTAAACCCAGATTGAATCTTCTAACCGGTAAGCAGACTGTTGAAAGTAAAGTGGACTACATACTTGGAGAATATCTATCGCATCCAGACCGAGAAGAGTTATATAAAGAGTTTTTCTCTTTTAAGGATAAGCGATACAGATATGTGCGCTGTGACCAGTTGCTACATGATAGTGAAACAAATGAAATCTATCTTTCACCCTGGTTGAAAGAGAAGCAGGATGGACATCCTGAATTTTATAAGCGTCTGACTAATCTCCTGAAGGATTGCAACATAGAACCCCAAGAGTTGAAATGTACCAGAGATTATTGGGCACGCGACTATATGCCTATCCAGTTGAGTGAGAACGAGTTCTTGAAGTACCAATATTATCCGGACTATCTGATGAAGAGCAACAATCCAGAGGATGCTGATACAAGGACCGAATGCACTGACGTTCTACGTGGAATGGGAATAAACTGTCGTTCAACAAAGCTAATAATTGACGGTGGAAATATGGTTCCATGTGGTCCTTATATTGTGATGACGGATAAGGTGTTTACCGAGAATGGTAAAGAAAAAGAGGATGTAGTGTTCAAAGCTGAGTTGGAGTCAGAACTTGGACATCCCGTGATTATAATTCCATGGAAAATGCATGGTGACTTTAATGCTCGTGATACAGACAAGTATGGTCATTCGGATGGGTTTGTCAAATGGTGTGGTGGTAATCGTATCCTGATGGGCAATCATGGAGATCAATATCCGGAAGAAGCTGTTGCTATCCGACACATTCTTGAAGAATATGGCTTTGAAGTCACAGAGATGCGATTTGTGGACAAGGTTGGTTCGCCACGAACTGCTTTAAATTGGGCTTACATCAATTTTCTGCAAGTCGGTAACAAGATTATCATGCCAATTTTCAATATTAAAGAGGATGCTATTGCTTGGCAATATATACATGAAGCATTCCCTGATTGCGAGATTCATCAAATTGAAATGGCTGAAGTAGCAGAGGAAGGTGGTGCTTTACATTGTATCAGCTGGAACATTCGGAGATAATGGATTTTAGCTTATAGAGGAAGCTGCATTTATATTGACTTATGTAATTCATTTAAGCTAATTCTTTGTAAATTTGTAGTTTAAATTAAGAATTTTATATGAGTAGGTATTTAATCATATCAGTATTGGCAATGTTTGTGGCCATCCCTCGAATTTGTGCTCAGTCACAAGTTCGAATGGCTTTACCTAAAACACAGACGATGGTTCACAATTCTCTATCCAAAAGCAGGGCAAACAAAAGCAAAAAGGCAAATGTTCAATTTACTATCCCCAAAGACTTGCTTGCTAAGATGTTTGGATTTTGTGGAGTGTCAGTATCAAATGACACTACCGGTTTTGCTTTATCCGTTGATACTTGTGCGACCAAAAGAGAGGTGAAGAAGTCGTTGTCAGAAATAACGGATAACGAACTTACAGCGTTGGACGTTCTGAATATGTTTGTACCTGGAGCATTCTCTGATAAGGAAAAAGAACAATGGAAGTCTTTGCCTGAAGAAACCAGAAAGGCGATATTAGGTATGGTGTTAACTCATGGAGGAACACAGTGGGATGCATTAAATGAGGCTCAGAAGGCTGTTATTCATGAATATAATAATGGGAAATAAACCTAAATCCCCATTGCCTTAAATTATGGAGAGAAAATTAAGGTTATGTAAATTTCGTTCAATGGGAGAGGTTGTTCTGTCCCATTGAACGAGCGTTCCCATTAGGCATATTCATTCTATATTAATTTGAATTTGAGAAACTTAAAGGTAGAACTCATATTAATTAGATTCTTTATTGTAATTTAGTTAGGATAATGTCACCGACAGACTTACGATCAGTCCAATATGTCCCTTCTAATGTCTTATCTTTTTCTTTATACCTCAGCCTTGCTGTTCCATAATGTATTTGACTTCGTTCTCTTATTGTTACATCAGGTACATTAATATAACTATATATGAGTTCTCTGTGTCCACGCATTTCGTCAAAATCAAATGAGGCACATATAGAATTACTATAGCTTTCATTTGTTTCAATAAGAACCTGAATCTGAAGAAATGATTGTTTAATCTTTATTTTTATCTTTTTTTCTTTATCAGTACCATTCCAATTATAAAAAATATCTCCTTCCCATTCTCCTTCTAAACAAGGGAATGGCACAAGCCATCCATGAAAAATAGACCATTTCCACATCCATTTATTGAGACAGAAACCAATTATTGAAACAATTGACAAAGACGTTCCGAAATCTTCCCATAATACATTTATATATATCTGGCCATAATGTCCTCGTAGTAGCCCTATGATAATAAATGTTGCAACAAACGTACCTCCAAGTATTTGGATGAATCTCTTAAAATTGTAGTTTCCCATTTTACTTATTATACTCTAAATAATTCCATAAATTATACATAAATGAATTTATATCTTGCCTTGACCATTTGTGTCCAAACATTAAATAAAGACATTCTGAGACCTCTACCCATTTAGTCCAGTCTTGAGAATCTTCTTTGGTTTTAGACCAGAAATAATAAATATACTCTCGTAAAATTTGGTTCCAATCACATTCTTGGGCGATATGAAAATTGCTATTAGGATAGTTATAAGTCAAACATTCCAGCAGGAATGATGTTATGTTTGCATTATTATAATACCCCTCATCCTTCATCCGAATATGTAAATTCTTGACAATTCTTACTAATCTTTTAAATCTGCGAGAGGTATCATTGTTCTTTAACACTCCATTCTTCAGATGTTGCTTTGGAAAATTGATTATTTCTTTGCCATCATTGTCTGCATACAATATTACTCCTTCATCATAATGATAGTGATAGTCTCCATATCTCCTATATTTCCAAGTAGGTACAACATCTATCTCTACGCGATATGTATTTTCTTTTATGTGAATACATTTATTTTTGCGTACAACATTATTCCTACCAAAATGAGATACTAGAATTCTTTCAACATCATTTTTAAACTGAGTATAAGAATAAGTCGAAGGATTAGTCAATCCATATTCTTCCCTAGTTTTCCCTTCAGGAATTTTATAGTAAAAACCTCCTGTATAACATACATTAATATCGATATCACTATTATTCCGGATATTTGTGTTATTTGCGTATGAGCCCTGTCCAAAAACTTCATAGTTGCCAGATGCTAATGTGTAATTTGCCAATGCATTTTTTACTGCATTTTCTGCATTCTCTAGTTTTTGCTCTTCAGTTTCGCTAGCTGGTCGAGCCATTGCAGTTAGCTGTTCATTTGTAAATCTTGCCATCTCTGATATATTTTATGATACATGCACAAAGATAGCGTAAAGCTGTGCAGTCTATCTGCATAGTTGATAATTTTTTACGAATCAAATAACAAAATAAATTCAGCATATCGTCGTCGCTCTATGGAAGCAATCTTCTTGCCACGCCAGTGGCAATACTTCACATAGTCATTTTTTATATTTCTGTTTCCTGAATCGAGTTTCTTCAGGATTGTACTCTTTGGGTATTTATCTTTTAATCCTAAGAGCTTATAAGCTCCTATATTATAAGCTAACGCTGCAAGCAAAAGTGAGTCTTTACCATAGGGACGAAACAATGAACAGAGTTCTTTAAGGTCTTTACGGAGAAGTGACTCTGATTCTGTGGCAGTCATCTCGGATGAATACCTTTCTCCGGGTCGCAGTCGATGTCCATATCCAACGTAAGGATAATCTTTCTTTTTATGTAAACCCTCATAGTACCTGATACAACAGACGGCCCTTTCAAAAGGTGGAAGTTCGAAAATAGTTATGGTTTTAGAGAGTGGCTCAGACGGCATTACCGTCTGGCCGTTAACTCTCATACCAAATAAGAATATGACAAAAGTTGCTATTATCCTGAAATTCATTTTACTTTAAATTTGGTTATCTCATCAATCATGTTCTTGACATCAAGATTGACACTTACGAAGTTCTGGTACAGAATACGTTCCTTGGCATCCTTTGAAGGAAAGGTGTAGAACTTCGGTATCTGGTAGTTCTTGTAGTTTGCTTCCTCATCTGCAATCTTCTTCATGTCGAAATCAGTCTTGCAATAGAACTTGGAGGTTTGGAACTCGGCAGACTCCTGAATGTTCATGCTGTCACCACGTCCTGTCTTGGTCTTGATAAAATCACGGGCAGACTGGCCGCAGATCCAACCTGTAGGCATATCCGAAATTTTGCTTGCCGGAACAAGACTGTCCATGTTTTCATTGAGATTGATGGAGGTCTTGTCACGGTCAATAGTCATACCTTTTTTGAGCTGGACTATCTTACCGAAGATGTCGTTTGAAAGCCACTCCAAAGTTTCTTTTGCTCTTGCTGAGCCACTGACTACGTTACCCACTGTTGTGATAACTTTCTGCATTCCAACCTTTCCGTAATCGGATTCGAGCTGCGGCAATTCCTGGAAACCTAATGTGACACTGACCTTGTTACTTCGGGCGGTACCAATCAGTCGGTCTATCTTGTGAAAATAGAGAGTAGGCAACTCATCCACAATGATGCTCACAGGGATATTCTTGCCCTGACCGGTATTCACACGAGTTACAAGACGGTTTAGAATCAGAGCATTCAAGGCACCGATGATGCTTTCCATTTCTGGGTCATTCGCTATAAGCAGATAGCTCGGATTCTTCGGATCAGACACCTTCAGGTCAAAATCATCGCCATCCTTATGGAATATCCAATAGGATTCTTTGGTGGCCAGACGGGATGTATATACACGCAGTGTACCAATCATACCTTCCAACTGTTCCATCGCCTTGTTCTTCATGGCTGTCTGGAACGGTCCTAACAAGGGGGCAACCTCTGGGTCTGTCTCCAGTACCTCAAAGATGGTCTGGTAATCCTGATTCAAGAAGGACAGGATATGGGGCATGTCGCTATATTTACCCAACCAATATTCAGGCTCCACTTCCATGCCTGTCTGGTCAAACACTCGGCCAGTAGGCTTGGGGCGGTGCGTCTTCGGCTCTGTGGTCATCTCTGCAACGAGGGGATGGTCGTCCTTGTCGTAAGGTACTTTTTTATAGTTGACAAAGAAGTAGATACAGGCAGCGAGGAAGTTCACAGCAGAAGTCTGGAAGAACTGGTCGCTACCGCCACCGCCTTCTTTCTTTCCTTTCTGTAATGATTCCAATAGGGTCTCGGCAGTTTCGCTGGCAGCAGCAAGGTTTCCGATATACTTCTGTTGGATAGGATTGACACGTCTGGAATATTCTACATCCACAAAGTTGATGATATTGAACTTACAGTCCTTGGGAACTTTCCCAGCTTTTTGGTTTATCTTATAATGATAGTATAATTTCTGAGCGAGTGTTG
>NZ_JBBKBF010000108.1:0-5799 GCF_037892625.1 Phocaeicola sp. ICN-14070
CTGTAATCGGACTTGCCGACGGTATCATCGACGGACTGTACGCCAGTCACCTGGAAGAGAAACAGAAGATTTTAGGCATTCTTCCAAGTAAAAAAGATGCTTCGGACACACCTGAAGATGCGGAAGAATAATTCTTATTTTTCTGATAATAAAAACCGCTTTATGAGCAAATTTCTCATAAAGCGGTTTTTTATTATTCACAACCTGTTTATAAACTATTATTTCACATAAACATGTTGTATTTCAAGAATATACATCTTATGTAAATTACCATGCCCTTCACCATACCAACGGTTTATTAACAGCTTATCCACAAACTTATCCTCCTGAATCATGTCTGCATATAATTTTTTGCACACCAAAACCAGACGTGCCTGTTCGTACGAAATGGTTCCATCTTCCATTACATAAGGTTTCAAGCCTGAAGCAGCTACTTTATCCATATCCCGGCCTGATTTGGAACCACAGATTTTATGTACCTCTTTATGCTCTTCTCCTAAAAAAGACAAGGTCAGCTTATCTCCTTCTTCGATAAACTCGTATGTATAACGTTCCGGACGAATAAAGATGAAAGCAACTGGCTTTCCCCATAAAATACCGGTTCCTCCCCAACTGGCGGTCATCATGTTAAACTTTTCCTGCGTACCGGCTGTCACCAGCATCCACTCTTTGCCAATGGCATCAAACATGTTGTCCTGCAATTCAGACACACTAATTTCCTTCATATCCATTCATATTTAGTTTCTGCAAAACTAAATATTTTTCCTCTTTCCGCCTTTCCCCTTTTTTTATTTTTTAAGCCGAATTAAAATCCTATCCCCTCAAAATATCTTTTCCTATCTCGGCCTTTTAAAGTATCTTTGCAAGGAATATCATTAACTAAAAAAGAAAGGACTGAACCGTGGCAAAAGACAATGAGGTTGTACTGACCCCGATGATGAAGCAATATTTCGACTTGAAAGCAAAACATCCGGATGCCATCATGCTATTCAGGTGTGGCGACTTTTATGAAACTTACTCGGAAGATGCTGTAGCAGCTGCTGAGATTTTAGGAATCACCTTGACAAAACGTGCCAACGGTCAAAGCAAAACGGTGGAGATGGCGGGTTTCCCCCATCATGCACTCGATACCTACCTGCCTAAACTGATTCGTGCGGGACGAAGAGTCGCTATCTGCGACCAGCTGGAAGATCCGAAGACAACTAAAAAGCTTGTCAAACGCGGAATTACGGAACTGGTCACACCGGGAGTAGCCATCAACGACAATGTGCTTTCTTACAAGGAAAACAACTTCCTGGCTGCCGTGTATTTCGGAAAAACAGCTTGTGGTATATCTTTCCTGGATATTTCTACCGGTGAATTTCTTACCGCCGAAGGACCTACTGACTATATCGACAAACTATTGAATAACTTTGCACCCAAAGAAGTGCTTTTTGAACGCGGAAAGAAACCCATGTTCGAAGGAAACTTCGGCAGCAAATTCTTTACGTTCGAACTGGAAGACTGGGTATTCAATGAAACGTCTGCAAAGGAAAAGTTACTGAAGCATTTCGAAACCAAAAACCTCAAAGGTTTCGGAGTGGAAAATCTTCATAACGGCATCATTGCTTCCGGAGCCATCCTGCAGTATCTTGACATGACCCAGCACTACCAGATTGGACACATCACTTCTTTGTCACGCATTGAAGAGGACCGCTTCGTACGCCTGGATAAATTTACGGTACGCAGTCTGGAACTTGTGGGCAGCATGAATGAAGGCGGTACCTGCCTGCTGGATATTATCGACCACACCATCAGCCCGATGGGAGCCAGAATGCTGAAACGCTGGATTGTATTCCCGTTGAAAGAAATCAAACCTATCAACGAACGTCTGGATGTGGTGGAATTCTTTTTCCGAGAGCCGGAGTTCAAAGAATTCGTTGAAGAGAAACTTCATCTGATTGGCGATTTGGAGCGTATTTGTTCCAAAGCTGCCGTAGGACGTATTTCTCCTCGAGAAGTCGTACAGCTGAAAACAGCCTTACAAGCTATCGAGCCCATCAAAAATGCCTGCCTGAATGCAGATAACGAGAGCTTGCGCCGTATCGGTGAGCAACTCAACCTGTGCGCATCCATTCGTGATAAAATAGCCAAAGAAATTCAGAATGATCCTCCCCTGCTGGTCAACAAAGGAGGCGTGATTGCCGACGGAGTAAATGCCGAACTGGACGAACTTCGTAAAATTGCGTATTCCGGAAAAGATTATCTGTTGCAGATACAGCAGAGAGAAAGCGAACTGACCGGCATTCCCAGCCTGAAGATTGCCTATAACAACGTATTCGGATATTATATCGAAGTACGTAACACCCACAAGGATAAAGTTCCCGCAGAATGGATTCGTAAGCAGACACTGGTCAATGCGGAACGTTACATTACTCAGGAACTGAAAGAATACGAAGAAAAGATTCTGGGAGCAGAAGACAAGATTCTGATTCTGGAAACCAAGTTATACAACGAACTGGTTTGTGAACTGGCCGAATTTATTCCTGCCATCCAAATCAATGCCACACAGATAGCCCGCCTGGACTGCCTGCTGTCATTTGCCAACGTGGCTCGTGCCAATAAATACATCCGTCCGAATGTAGTGGACGATGATGTGCTTGACATTCGTCAGGGACGTCATCCGGTGATTGAGAAACAATTGCCACCGGGAGAAAAGTACATCGCCAACGATGTGTATCTCGACACGGAAGAGCAGCAAATCATCATTATCACCGGACCGAACATGGCCGGTAAGTCGGCTTTGCTCCGACAGACTGCCCTCATCACCCTGATGGCGCAGATTGGATGCTTTGTCCCTGCCGAAAGTGCGCACATCGGCCTTGTAGATAAAATTTTTACCCGTGTAGGTGCCAGCGACAACATTTCTGTAGGAGAATCTACGTTCATGGTCGAAATGAACGAGGCAGCCAATATCCTCAACAACATTTCTCCGAGAAGCCTGGTGCTTTTTGATGAATTAGGAAGAGGAACTTCCACCTACGACGGTATTTCCATTGCATGGGCTATCGTGGAGCATATTCATGAGCACAAGAAAGCCCGCGCACGTACCCTTTTTGCAACGCACTACCATGAACTGAACGACATGGAAGCTCAGTTCAAACGCATAAAGAATTACAACGTATCGGTCAAAGAAGTGGACAACAAAGTCATTTTCCTTCGTAAGCTGGAAAGAGGCGGAAGTGCACACTCCTTTGGTATCCACGTAGCCAAGATGGCCGGTATGCCGAAATCCATTGTCAAACGTGCCGACGAAATATTACATCAGTTGGAAGCGGAAAACCGTCAGGAAGGTATTTCAGCCAAAGGACAGCCCAGTAAACAGGCTGCATCCGACGGAATACAGCTCAGTTTCTTTCAGTTGGATGACCCCGTACTCTGCCAGATCAGGGATGAGATTCTGAACCTGGATGTAAACAACCTGACACCGCTGGAAGCTCTGAACAAACTGAATGACATCAAAAAAATTGTAAGAGGAAGATAATTTGTAACGCTTATGTCAACCATTATTTATCCGGCCCCTATATTCGGCCCCGTCCATAGCCGCCGACTCGGCGTATCCCTCGGAATCAACCTGCTTCCGGGAGACGGTAAATTTTGTACATTCGACTGCATCTATTGCGAATGTGGATACAACAAGGATTTCCGTCCCAAACAAAAGGTACAGACACGTGAAGCCGTACGTGAAGCACTCGAAAAGCGTCTGGCCGAGATGAAAGAAAACGGTCCTTTTCCAGATGTACTGACTTTTGCCGGCAACGGAGAGCCGACTGCCAATCCTTATTTTCCAGAGATTATTGAAGATACACTGGCCCTGCGCGACAAATATTTCCCCAATGCCAAAGTCAGCGTACTGAGCAATGCTACTCTTATCCACAACCCGAAAGTGTTTGCCGCACTTAACAAAATAGACAACAACATTCTGAAACTGGATACCGTGGACATGGACTACATCCGGGCAGTGGACCGTCCTACCGGACACTATGAGGTAGAAAACATCATTGAAGGCTTGAAAGCATTCAAAGGAAACCTGATTATTCAGACTATTTTCATGAAAGGTACCACGGAAGACGGAAAAGATGTGGATAACACCTCCGATAAATACGTACTTCCCTGGCTGGAAGTGGTCAAGCAAATAAATCCCCGCCAGGTAATGATTTACACCATCGATAGGGAAACTCCCGACCAAAAGCTTAAAAAAGCGACTAAGGAAGAATTAGACCGCATAGCAAGACTCGTAGAAGAAGCAGGTATCAAAGCCAGTGCTTCGTATTAAAAAACAACAGCGTGTACGAATTTCCTGGTGAGTTCGTACACGCTGTAATTTTTTTAATATGACTTATTCAGGACTTTTCTTCTATCTTGGAATGATAGAGCTCTCATAAGAGTCCCATTTCGCTTTATAGGCCTCCAATTTACCTGAAGGAACCATTATTTTCAGTATACTCTCCTTAAATGGAAATGGATTACCTGTAAGTTCCGGAGCTTCTTCTCCCTCAAAAGTAATTGTTTCTACAGTAGAGTTTGTTCTTAACGACTGGTCTCCCACTTTCTTCACCGATTTAGGAAGGATTATTTCTTTCAACTTTCTGCAACCTACAAAAGTCCATCCTTGAACTTCAGAAAGACTTTGAGGAAATGCAAAGGAAGTCAAAGACGTACAATTCTGAAACGCTCCTATTTCTACCATACAATCAGCTGTTTTCATTTCCCCCACATAGGCAACTTTAGTTAATTGTTCACAGTCACTGAAGGCCTGATAACCTATTCGCTGCATATTATTCGAAAGAGTTACAGACGTTAATTCCACTACTCCTCTGAAAGCTTCGTCATCTATCTCCTGCAATTCTGCTGAAAATACAACCTCTTCCAAATGTGTACCTAAAAAGGCCTGCGAACCTATTTTTTTCAATGAAGCAGGCAGAGTAACTTTTTTCAATCCTGTTTCAAAAATACGTATTTACAACCGATTATTACTCAATATTTTATAGATAATAAGTCAGAAATATGGTTGTTATTTTTAATTGCACATTCTAAAAGGTGAAGATTTAACGCTTTTATTGATTATTAACTCAAAAAGGACATCAACTTGGGTCGTTTCTTCTCTTTTCCTTGCTATTCGTTTCCGATATTCCACTTTTGTTTTGGTCTATCTCATATGTACTGCAAAGGTATTGATTTTTGTTTGATATTGCTCCTTGCTTGCTCCTTGTCGTAGATTAATTTTCACACAGGAATTTTTGTTCTCTTTCTATAGGGGCTTGAAACAATCCATTTATTGGAAACAATTAAAGACGGAGCTGGTTTGCCCCAGTGCTTTTTAAGAAACAGGGCAATTATTTTATCTCCACAAAGGCTCTTGTTCCCAATTATGAGGAAAGCCTAATAAACGAGTTCTTACTGATGGGTATTTCGATAAAAGCTGCTTGAAATCTGCAACAAAAGTGTTGCCCATAGAAATGGAGTTAAGCCAATACACCACATAGCAGAGTTGCGGATAAAGTGTTTGTTCACGGAACGAGAAATCCGTAATCCATGTGTTTGGCATACGCATAGGCATCATTGGCTTGACAGGAAAGACCCGATTTGACAGTCTTGAATGATGGGCGCAGCAATTACGAAGTACGGGTCTGGGTACGGATTAAAAGGCTAAGTGATTATTTTCAGTCATTTAGCCTTTTTAATTATCTAATTTTTCCCCACATTTTCCCCACAGCTGTCTATTTATATATTTTAGAAACATATTTTTCCGTAAAGTTA
>NZ_JBBKBF010000109.1:0-5539 GCF_037892625.1 Phocaeicola sp. ICN-14070
TATTAATTTTGAGTGTTTTATAAAAATAGGAGGAATTTGTTATGAAAAAAGTTTTGTTTTTTGCTTGTGCGTTATTTGCTGGTATGGCTGTAACCTCATGTTCCAATGAAGATGATTTAACGACTGTATCTGTTAGTGATACTCAAACAGACATGGAAGTCTTATCTCGTTTTATTGATGTGAATGAAGCTACGAATGAGTACTATATTAATGAAAACAAGAAAACAAGGGCTTTGTCGTATGTTTCTGATTCAGATTGGCAAGCTCTTCAAAATGTAAGTCCTGTAAATTTAGAGAAGTGTAAGAAGGATTTGCAGGCTTTGAATGAACAAGTAGCAGAAGCGGTTTCAGACCCTAAAGTTGCTTATATGGTTTTTTCTGTAAATGGGAAAACAATTGTTAAGAATTTAAGAAACGCAAATTTTGGTTTTGAAAAATCAGAGGGAACGGCAGTTTCTTCAAGAACTATACCTTCAACACTGATGGTGTATGGTGGTAGTGAACAAACCACAACTCCTTTTAAAGACCCAAGTAGGACAATTCGTATGACTGTTGAGAAAGATCCATTTGTGACTGGATATTATTTTTTCCAAATTCTTAGTCCTAATGCAAAGGTTAATCCAGATGACAATACAACAACTCCTGAAAGTGTTGCATTTAGCGGAACTGGTTCTTTGTTTAATACATCGTTTACGTGGACAGCTTATTACGATGCGTTGGAAAATGGGCAATATAATTGGGAATTTAAAGCTAAAGGAAGTACACCAAGTTCTGGTACAATAGCTACTTGCCGTTTTAGTAAATAATAGTTTACTTATTTATATGAAGAAGGAGAGCGCTTTTAATGCTCCCCTTCTTTTTTATATATGTAATCCTTTACCAATATCAAGACCTAATACCTTTTGCAGCTTATTCCAAAGCTCTCGAAAGAAAGTTTTGAAGTGTGTGTCATTCATCCAAATGGTGGTTATGCCGTTCCGGCTCTTTGCGATGTCTATTTTTACGTTCTTGACCGGATACGACTTTCTTCTTTCCCTGTCATAAAGGTTTCCGGTGTAGGTTATCTCCTTTCCTGTAAGGAGCTGCCGGATATTGTTGTTTTCTACTCCCATAGACTGGAGTTCCTCGATATTCTCTTTGGCGTTCTCCATGCTTGGGAACATTTCGGTAATGGCTCTCATTCGGGCTTCTCCGTTTCTGATTGCCAGTCGGTGCGTTTCTCTCTCCCTTGCCAGTTCCGTGTTTGCGGTTCTGATATGTCCCTCGAGGTTCTGAACTTTCGTTTGAAGCGTGTAGTTTTCGGATTTCAGTCCTTTTATTTCCTGCTCCTGCCGTTTTACCTTCCCGGCATTGAAAAGGCTTGTAGTGGCATCAAACACGGTTGTTCCGGCTTTCATCAGGGCGGCTCCGGTATCGGCTGCCGCTCCCTTCAGCTTCTGAACCTTGATGTCCGTTTTTACCTCCTTCAGCTTTTCTCTTGTCTGTTCAAGTTCCTCACGGACTTTGCCTACTTTTTCCATTCCCTCTTGTTTGGTCTGTTCCAGTTCTTGGCACTCCTTCTGAAGCTGCGCTGCCTTTTCAGATTCAGCCTGATTCTTGTACTGTATTGCTGAAAGGTGCTTCCGGTCGGAGGACACACCTCGCTCCATGTTCAGACACTCTGCCGTTATGGTCTGCATCTCTGCCATGTCGTGCTGGTTGAGCTTGATTGTCTTTCCGGTGTGTCCGTCCGTCCAGTCGAATATCATGTGTGCATGGTAGTTCGGTTTCCATTCGTTCTCCAGTCCGTTCCATACGGCTGCACCCTCGTCCTTGTGGGTGTAGATTTGAAACGTGTGTATTCCGAAACGCTGCTCCAGTCTGTTCGCCAGTTCCCGGAGCTGACTTATGGTCGTGTTTTCTTGGATTACGACAACTCCCTCCCGGATTGGGGTTGCCTTCTTCTGCAATCCCTGCCCGGTTGCTGCTTTGTACTTCTCTGCGATGTCCTGATGTACTTCAGGAATGGAGCGTTCCACCCACTGCTCGTTGCGGTTGGTCAGTTCTGGACGGATGTAGTCCAGTTCCTTGCTGCGTAGGTTGTGCCGTTCTGCACTGCCGATGTTGCAGGCTCTTACATTGATGCTTGTCTTTGCCATACTGTATGCGATTTAGGTTTCTGTACTTCACGGCAAGTCGGTACGGAGTAGCGACTTGCATTGGGGTCGAGGGGTGTCCCCTCGCACACAACCCCTTTAGGGGTTATAGTGTGCTATAACCTTTGACAAAGTTAAACCATTCGGATGGGATTTGCAAGCGGTGTGAAATTACTTGAGTTCTCAGGAAGTTTTCAGGAACTCTCAGGCTTTTCTCAGATACCGCATGGCACAAAAACTCATCGGTCGGGGAGCGCCGGCACGGCAAGGGGGTGTACCAACACTCCCGACGAGTGCAGCCATTTGCATGGGTGTTTTCTTTTCGTTGGCGGTATTTGGTTTCTGTAACAAAAATCAGATAGCCTACTTTTGATTTTTGTTACATTATTCAATTTTTAACGCTTGATTTTTGTAACGTAATCAACTATTTCGTACCTTTGATTTCGTAACATAAATCAAAGAGTTATGGAGTGCAATAACATTTATTATGCGGTGGATATTGACGGTGAGGTGTCCGTCAAGAGTGATTCCGAAGTGTCAGAAATCGGACATGGCTGCAAGATAATAGGCAGGGTGTGTACGTTGGAGTGTGATACATCGTGTATGGCTTACCGTTCCGGCACGTGTCCTTTTATCTGCATGAAGGATTCTTCCGGCAACTGGATTCATGTAAGAAAGGAGGTAAGTTTATGAGTACTGAAAGCGTAACGAAATCAAAGAGGGGTGGCAAACGTGAAGGAGCCGGACGCAAACCGCTGAGCGGATATGGGACGGTTGTCATGCGTGTCCCTTCCGGTATGAAGAAGTACATTCTCTCCATGATAGACATATATGTAGACTGGCTGAATAACGATGAAATGAAAAAGTATATAAAGGAGCGCACCACTGCCGGAGAGCGGTTGCAGGCTATAAACATCATAGAACGTCTTGTCCTGCATGAGAGGGAACGGATTGCGGAACGTGCCAGGAACGATGATGACGAAAGGCAGATAAGTTTGTTTGAAGAGCAACACTCCATTGAGTGAAGGCACGGTTTGTCTTTGTGTGCTCCCCCTTTGGGGGACGGGAGGGGGATAGAACAAGAAACCAATAAAATTAATATATTTGCATTATGGAAAAGGAACGTAAGGAGGTTATTTTTACGGAAACCGGGAAGCTCCTCATAGATGTGGCGAAGCTGGTATTTGGAGGTGTGATACTTGCCGGAATAATGAAACTGGACGTGAACAGGGCACTTTTATTCACGATAGGAGGTATTTTTGCGGTGATATGCGCCTTTGCTGGCATTGCGTTCATTGCGTTGTCTAAGAAATCAAAATAACAGTATTATGGAACTGATAGTATTTTTGTCTGTGTTTGGTCTTGCTGCCCTTGTGGCAGGGATATGGGCTTGTGTACAGATACACAAGACAGACCAGTCGAAGAAGGAAACCGCTTGACCGTATTAGTACGGTAGGGAAAGAATAAAGCTGCCAGGGATGTCGGAACTCCGTCAATTCGCCCTGGCAGCTTATTTTTTGCAACTCTCCCGTATCGTTCGGCAGGTTGTCTTTGTGTACTGCGAATATAGGTCTTTTTCCCGAAAGTACAAAGTGTTTGGGTGTTGAGCCGGATGGTGGGGGAATGGGGGCAAGCCCCCATACTTGATAAATCAGAAAGTTTCGTGTCAGTTGCTGTTTTAAAGGTTTTTCAAAGGGATATTTGGCGGTTTGAAAGGTTTTGCCTACTTTTGGGGTAGAGTTAATAACACAAAGCCCCGAGCGGCAAACTCGGGGCTTCATATTGTCCAATCGGCGATTGTTTAGCTTCTTTCTTGGCGGGAGGATTCTAAACAAAAGCCACAAAAATTTTCCTATGTGCAAAGATACTACAAATAAAACCATATCCAAAGAAAACCCTATAAAAAAGGGTGAAGAAAGTCTTAAAAAGAAAGCAAAGACTAAAATCATAGCACATAATTTCAGCCGGAAACTTGCGGAAAAAAACCCAGAAAGCAAGTTAATCAAGGCTTACGAAGAATCCTATTTTTGTTCTAATACATATACGGTGGGGGGTGGAAAAGCCCATTCACACTATTGTCATAGACCATTTTGTCCTATTTGCCAGCGTATTCAGACTGCGCAGAATATAGAAAAGTTTCTTCCTATAATGAAATTTTTGCATAGTGAGGGAAGGGATTTCTATTTTGTGACGCTTACTTGCCGGAATTGTGTTACGGACAATGTGGACGAGTTACGTGCGTTTATAAAGAAAAATAATAAGTTGTGGTCTGAAGGTATAAGAACTAGGCACGCATTTCGCTCTTTGAAGTGTTCCGGTGTGATGAAAAAGGAATGTACCTACCATGTGAAGGATAAGAAGAAAGGCGTGTATTCCTTCCATTATCATTTTCATGTGATAGTGGATTCGTTGGAAGCTGCCAGGTACATAGTGGCACAATGGAAGAAATTGCAGGGCACAGAATCGGATTCACGTTTTCAGAAGTATGTTAAGGTTCAAGATTTGGAAGGTAGTGCACTGGAGCTTTTTAAGTATTCCTCAAAAGCTTCTGTTTCTGTAACGAAATCGAAGAAACAGAAGGGAAAGAAAACAAAGATTGAGAAGGTAGAAATCAACTATCAGGCTTTGGACATGATATATACTGCCATGCACAGTATGCAGCGTATGAGCAGTTTCGGCAAGTTCAGGGAAATGATAGGGGATGAAGCGTTGAACGAGTTCCGGGACGAGGACTTGGAGTTGAACGTGGAAGGTCTTAATGTGGAGGATGGTGTTTATACCTGGTATATGTCCGTAAAAGATGGTGTTGCGGACTGGTTTAATATGGAAACCGGAGAAGCATTGTGCCGTTATGAGGTAACGAGTAAGGACGAACTTCTTCAGGAAATTTATCTTGAGGAGATAAAAAAACCTCCTTGTTGATTGTTGGATGAAATTTATTTGGCGTATGGTTTGAGCGTAACGTATTCTCTGGACATTCCTATTTCTCCGAATTCTCCACTTCTATCGTAGAATGAGAATTGTTCTTTATTTAGTCTGTCTATATCCCAGTAGTGTTTGTTACCAAAATAAATGGTATTAAATGCAGGGTCATAGAATGACCATTGTCTAGTGGTTTTGTTTATGTGTTCGGTCCCTTCTGAATCTGTTGTAATGATGATGTGTTCGTATGTGCCATCTTCATTAAAATTATAAGCGTCCTGGTATGTAGTGCCGTTTTCATTGTTAATTTTATCTCTGCACCAAATAGTATCGCATATTAATGAAATGATTTTGTTCTGTCCGTCATTGTAATAACCTTCTTTTTCAATGCAGCTTTGTAAAGTGATTATTATGATAGCTAATATTATTTTTTTCATAAGAAAATCAATTGGTACTTTACAAAGATACGGATTTTATTATTA
>NZ_JBBKBF010000110.1:0-5523 GCF_037892625.1 Phocaeicola sp. ICN-14070
GGTATTTAATCAAGGCGATTTAAACAGTTTCAGATGATTACCTTATAGGTAACTCAGCACTATCTGCTAAAACGAAAAACTCCGAAACGCTTGATAATGAAGCATTTCGGAGTTTTGCAGGTGGTGCCACCAGGAATCGAACCGGGGACACAAGGATTTTCAGTCCTTTGCTCTACCAACTGAGCTATGGCACCAGCATTTTTATGTTCGCAATCAATGTTTCTCGATTGCGGTTGCAAAGGTACACAAACTTTTGAAACTTGCAAACATTTCAGTAGAAAAAATGCGATTTTTGTGCAAAAAACGGCATTTTTTTGGAAAATACCGATAATAACTCTAAAAAACCTTCCTTTTTCACTCCGAAATAAGGTCGGATATCGAAAAAGGAAGGTTTCAAATCTAGACTATAAAAGAGTTTTATCCTTTCAGAGGATTCCAGCCTTGTGCTTTCAGTTCAAGTTCATTTCCATCACGGGTGACAAGGGCGCATCCCAGTTCGGGTTTGGTGATGTGACCGATAACTTTCACGTCTTTCATCTGAGATACGACCTCGTGCGCGGTCAACGGTACCGTGAAGAGCAGTTCGTAATCTTCGCCACCGTTCAGAGCACAGGTGCTCAGGTTCATGTTGAACTCTTCGGCCATTACGGCTGTCTGATAGTCAATCGGAATTCGCTCTTCGTACACGCGGCAACCGGCATGGCTTTGTGAACAGATGTGCATCAGCTCGGATGACAATCCGTCGGAGATGTCCATCATGGCAGTGGGCTTAATACCGGCTTTAGCCAGACTTTCCACAATATCCTTGCGGGCTTCCGGTTTCAGGAAGCGTTCCAGTAAGTATTCTTTGCCGGCAAAGTCGGGTTGTACATCTTTTTCGCCCTGGAATACGGCTTTCTCTCGCTCCATCAGCTGAAGTCCCATGTAAGCAGCTCCCAAATCGCCTGATACGCAGATCAGGTCAGTTTCTTTGGCACCGTTGCGGTAAACTACCTTGTCTTTATCGGCTTCTCCAATGCAGGTGATGGAAATGGCCAGCCCTGTAACAGAAGATGTGGTGTCACCTCCTACGAGGTCTACCTGATGCTGTGCGCAAGCCAGTTTCAGCCCGTCGTAGAAATCTTCCAGGTCTTCGATGCAGAAACGTTTGGATACAGCCAGTGATACAGTAATCTGCTTCGGAGTACCGTTCATGGCGTAAATATCAGAGAAGTTCACCATGGCCGATTTGTATCCCAGGTGCTTCAGCGGGGTATATACCAGATCAAAGTGTACACCTTCCATCAGCAGGTCGGTGGTGACCAGCACCTGCTTGCCGGGAAATTCCAATACGGCCGCATCGTCGCCCACACCGTATTTCGTTTCCGGGTTCTGTAATTTAATATCTTGGGTGAGATGCTTGATAAGTCCAAACTCACCCAGTGTTGAAATTTCTGTTCTGTTTCCTTCGTGCATAGTATTTTTACGCTCTGTTGATAAGTTCTCTCATAATGGTGGTCATACGAGGCTGTGCTTCGTCGGCAGCCTTCTGTACTTCTTCGTGGGATACTTCCACAATCTTGCCTTCCACGCCCAGGTCGGTGATGACTGATACACCGAATATCTTAATGCCGCAATGGTTGGCTACAATTACTTCCGGTACGGTTGACATACCTACGGCATCAGCACCCAGAATGTGGAACATTTTATATTCCGACGGAGTCTCGAATGTCGGGCCTTGGGTACCGAGGTATACGCCTTGTTGCACTTTGATGCCTTTTTCCTGAGCGATTTCCAGGGCTTTTGCAATCAGTTCCTTAGAATAAGCCTCGCTCATATCCGGGAAGCGTGGTCCGTATTCGATGTTCTTTCCACGAAGCGGATGTTCCGGGAAGAGATTGATGTGGTCGGTAATAATCATCAGGTCACCGATTTCAAAGTCGGGATTAGTACCTCCTGCAGCATTCGATACGAAGAGGGTTTTGATGCCCAGTTCACGCATCACGCGTACGGGGAAAGTTACTTCCTTCATAGAATAGCCTTCATAGAAATGAAAGCGTCCCTGCATGGCCATGATGTCCTTGTTGCCCAGTTTCCCGAAAATCAGTTTCCCGCTGTGTCCTTCGACGGTTGAAACCGGGAAATTCGGGATTTCCGAATAGTTGATTTCATACTTGTCGGTGATTTCGTGCACCAGACTGCCCAGTCCTGTACCCAGGATGATGGCTGTTTCGGGGTGAGTGTGCATTTTAGCCTTCAGAAAGGCAGCTGTTTCTTGAATTTTTTCTAACATACTCAATGATTTTAGGGTTAAATACTAGTTCTCCTTTGTGCAGAAACTCCACTTCTATAGGGAGCACGTAAATATAGGGTTTCAGTTCTTCGCTGAGCTGGGGATGACCGATAAGCCGTGAGGCATCCTTCTCGGTAGTCAGGATGAGACGGCGGGTTTCCGGTAGCTGGCGGAACTGCTGTGCAATCTGTTGCATGTCGGCACCGTCAAAATTGTGATGGTCTCCAAAGAACAGTGGAGTGACACGGGCGGCGTGTCGGCCGACTTTCTCCATCAATGGTGCCGGTGAGGCAATGCCGGTGACCAGCAGCACTTCTTTATCTTTTAACGCATCCAGCGGTTGGGCAGGAGCATCCATAAATAAAGGATACAACTTTCCGTAGGCCAGGGTAGTGAAAAACACTTCCTGATGCGGGAGAGGATGTATACGTTGGCGGATACGTTCGCATTCCTCCAGACTGAGGGTAGGCGGGCATTTCGTGACGATGAGCAAATCGGCTCGTTTCTTTCCGCTGGCAGGTTCCCGAAGGCGTCCGGCAGGAAGAAGCTGGTCACATTCCACAGGACGATGGTAATCCATCAGCAGGATGCGTAGTCCTGGTCGCACGTAACGGTGTTGAAAGGCATCGTCCAGCAGGATGACTTCCGTATCGGGTGCTCCTTGCAGAGAGATAAGCTGGCGGATACCCCGGCAGCGGTCACCATCTACGGCCACGTGAATGCTGGAAAACTTGCGAGCCATCTGGTAAGGCTCGTCACCGATGTCTTCCATCCGGGAGGTGGAAGAGGCCAGCACGAAACCTTTGGATTTCCGCTTGTAGCCCCGGCTTAGTACGGCCAGCCGGAATGAGTCCTGTAATAGCCGGATGAGGTATTCCGTGTGAGGAGTTTTCCCAGTACCGCCTACGGTCAGGTTGCCGATGCAGATGACGGGTAACGGAAAGCGTTCTTCGCGGAGCCAGCCCACGTCGAACAAGAGATTTCGTACCTTCACACCGATACCGTAGAGGGCACTGAAGGGCCATAGCCCCCAATATATCTTGCATTTTCCGCTCATGAACGCGCCTCCTGCTTATTGGATACGCATATTGAACGGCAAACGGGCTTGCAGGCGGTCGGACTGTTCCACGTGGCGCAACCACTCAAAGCCTTGATAATATTCACCGAAAGTTTCCTGCAACTGGCCGTGAATGTAGCGGTCAGTGCGGGTGTTCAGCAGTTCTGTCAGGAAATCCTGCTTAGCCGGGTAGCTTTTCAGTTTATAGTCCTTTACTTTCCCCAGTTCGGCAGCCAGTTGGATGGCAGTATCCAGTCCCCCCAGTTCGTCTACCAGTTTCAGCTCTTTGGCCATACTTCCGGTCCATACACGGCCTTCCGCAATCTTGCAGAGCTCCTCTAACGGGATATTTCGTCCTTCGGCACAGCGTTTGGTAAACAAGGCATATCCCTGGTTCACCATCTGTTGCATCAGGGCCGATTCTTCTGCATTGAACGGACGGCTCATGCTGCCCATGTCGGCCATTTTATGTGTCTTGACTCCGTCAAAATGGAGTCCCAGTTTATTGGTCAGTAATTCTGAAGCGTCGGGCATCATACCGAAGATGCCGATGGAACCGGTCAGAGTAGCCGGTTCAGCCACGATTTTGTTGGCAGCGCAAGAAATGTAGTAACCGCCGGAAGCAGCATAGTCACCCATTGATACTACGACCGGTTTTTCAGCTTTCAGCAAGTTCACTTCACGCCAAATCTGTTCCGAACCATAGGCACTTCCTCCCGGAGAGTTCACGCGGAGCACGACCGCTTTCACGTTTTTGTCCTTACGCAAATCGCGCAAGTCTTTCGTCATCTTCTCAGAGTTGATACCTTCATCGTAAGAGGAACCGTTGTCAATTTCTCCGTAAGCATAATAAACGGCTACCACATCTCTGGTCTTGCTTTTCGGGGTGGCCGATTTTACACGAGTCATTTCGTCCAGACTCAGGGTGTGGAGATCGTCTTCCTCGGTCAGTCCGGCGAGCGATTTTAAGTAGCTAAGTACTTCATCCTTGTACATCAGTGTGTCGGCCAGTCCGCAATGCACGTAGTCTTCAGCTGGGCGCAAGTCCATATTCTTGTCAGCTAATAAGTTCAAGGAATCGACTGAAATATTTCTGGAAGCTGCTACATCGTCCACAATGCTCTTCCAGGTAGATTCCAGAAAGGCTTGAGTCTGTTCGCGGTTGGCCGGACTCATTTCGGTATTGGTCATCGGTTCAACGGCCGATTTGTAGGTGCCTACACGGAATATCTGCATCTTGACTCCGATTTTGGCCAGAAAATCTTTCAGGAACATGGTCTCGCTGGCCAGTCCGTGCCAGGAGAGACTTCCTACAGGGTTCACAATTACCTTGTCGGCTACACTGGCCAGGTAATAACCGCCTTGTGTATACATGTCGGCATAGGCAATCAGAAACTTACCGCTTTGCTTGAAATCGGCCAGTGCGCGGTGAATGGCCTGTAAAGAGGCAGTAGAACATGCCAATGCTCCGGTATGCAGGTAGATACCCTTAATCTGTTCGTTTTCTTTGGCTTTCTGGATAGAACTCAGAATATCTTCCAGTCCGTATGTAGAAATCTGGTCTTCAAAGAACTGGTCTACGGGGCTAGGCTGATAGCGTTCTTGAACGGTGCCTTTCAGTTCGAGCGTAAAAACAGAATTGGGCATGACTAAGGTTTCGCTTTCAGAAGAAGCCACAATTCCTGCCAGCATGGTGACACCCAGGATGATAAAAATGAATCCGCAAATCAGCACGCCTGTAATGGTAGCCAGGGTGCTCCGAAGAAATTCTTTCATTATAAGTCGTTTTTTGATTAATAAACAAAGTTATTCTTTTTGCCTGAAAAAGCAAAAATACAAGAGGGTAATTTTCTTTTTTACAGAGTGGTGATTATGGTCTTAAATTTGATTTTAAATTTATTTTAGGTAGCTTTTGAAGGGATTTTTATAGTACAATATAATAAGGTAGTGTCGAGGGCTTGATTCAATAGTCTGCTGCAAAATTTATGATTGATTAGTAATTGGTTGATATTTAACTTGTTATATAATATTAATCCATCGTGAAGGTCTGCACATTGACGAGCGTGAAAAAATGCACTTGCGTTCCATCCAAAACGCACTTGCGTTTAAGATCAAACGTCCTTGCGTTTGAAGTGAAACGCACTTGCGTTTTATATCAAATGCACTTGCGTTTTTGAGAGGCTGCAGAAAATAT
>NZ_JBBKBF010000111.1:0-5427 GCF_037892625.1 Phocaeicola sp. ICN-14070
TTCATGCTAAACGTATATATCATCCTTTCGATGACTTCCATCCGCTCCGCGCGGATAAGGAAAGCTGACGGGCAATTAGTAATGCTCGGCTTTGCTGTCTCCAGCTTTACACCTGCATCCTATCAACGTTGTCGTCTTCAACGACCCTGAGAAATCTAATCTTGTGGCCGGCTTCGCACTTAGATGCTTTCAGCGCTTATCCGATCCCGACTTAGATACCCGGCGATGCGCCTGGCGGCACAACCGGTAAACCAGAGGTCAGTCCAACACGGTCCTCTCGTACTAGTGTCAGAGCCACGCAAATTTCATACGCCCACGATAGATAGAGACCGAACTGTCTCACGACGTTCTGAACCCAGCTCGCGTGCCACTTTAATGGGCGAACAGCCCAACCCTTGGGACCTTCTCCAGCCCCAGGATGTGACGAGCCGACATCGAGGTGCCAAACCACTCCGTCGATATGAGCTCTTGGGAGGGATCAGCCTGTTATCCCCGGAGTACCTTTTATCCTTTGAGCGATGTCCCTTCCATACGGAAACACCGGATCACTATGCTCTAGTTTCCTACCTGCTCGACTTGTCTGTCTCCCAGTCAAGCGCCCTTTTGCCATTACACTCTGCGGACGGTTACCGATCGTCCTGAGGGCACCTTTAGAAGCCTCCGTTACGCTTTTGGAGGCGACCACCCCAGTCAAACTACCCACCAAGCAATGTCCTTCAAACCGAAGTTAGAACTCAAACAAACGAAGGGTCGTATTTCAACAGCGGCTCCACAAACACTGGCGTGCCTGCTTCAAAGCCTCCGACCTATCCTACACATCGCGTGCCCAAATTCAATGCTAAGCTATAGTAAAGGTTCACGGGGTCTTTTCGTCCCATCGCGGGTAATCGGCATCTTCACCGATACTACAATTTCACTGAGCTCACGGTTGAGACAGCGTCCAGATCATTACACCATTCGTGCAGGTCGGAACTTACCCGACAAGGAATTTCGCTACCTTAGGACCGTTATAGTTACGGCCGCCGTTTACTGGGGCTTCAATTCAATGCTTCTCTTGCGATGACATCTCCTCTTAACCTTCCAGCACCGGGCAGGTGTCAGGCTGTATACGTCTACTTTCATATTGGCACAGCCCTGTGTTTTTGTTAAACAGTTGCCTGGACCTATTCTCTGCGCCCTCCCATTTCTGGGTAGGGACCCTTTATCCCGAAGTTACAGGGTCAGTTTGCCTAGTTCCTTAACCGTGATTCACTCAAGCGCCTTAGTATATTCAACCCGACTACGTGTGTCCGTTTGCGGTACGGGTACCTCTGAAGTTATGTTTAGCGGATTTTCTAGGCAGTCTGCTTACCCGCACTATTGGATTGTCCCGAAGGACGTTCCATACTGTCAAGTTCGACTCTTTCCGTGGATTTGCCTGCGGAAATCGACGTCTACACTCTTTAACCGGCTATTCCGTCAGCCGGCGGCGGTGTCACTACTGCGTCCCCACGTCACCCTCAAAGGTAGTAACGGAATATTAACCGTTTCTGCCATCGGTCTCGCCGTTCGGCTGAACCTTAGGACCCGACTTACCCTGATCCGATTAGCGTTGATCAGGAAACCTTAGTCTTTCGGCGAGGGGGTTTCTCACCCCCTTTATCGTTACTTATACCTACATTTGCTTTTCCATACGCTCCAGAATGGCTCACGCCACGCCTTCAACGCCGAATGGAATGCTCCCCTACCAATCATTGCTGATTCTATAGCTTCGGCAGACAACTTGATACCCGATTATTATCCACGCCCGATTCCTCGACTAGTGAGCTGTTACGCACTCTTTAAATGAATGGCTGCTTCCAAGCCAACATCCTAGCTGTCTTAGCAATCAGACTTCGTTAGTTTAACTTAGCTGTCATTTCGGGGCCTTAGCTGATAGTCCGGATTCTTCTCCTCTCGGGCACGGACCTTAGCACCCATGCCCTCACTCCCGCGGTAAAACTGATGCGCATTCGGAGTTTGTCAGGACTTGATAGGCGGTGAAGCCCTCGCATCCAATCAGTCGCTCTACCTCACATCAGTAACCCGCGAGGCTGCACCTAAATGCATTTCGGGGAGTACGAGCTATCTCCAAGTTTGATTAGCCTTTCACCCCTACCCTCAGCTCATCCAGAAGCTTTTCAACGCTTATTGGTGCGGACCTCCATCTGGTGTTACCCAGACTTCATCCTGGCCAAGGGTAGATCACTTGGTTTCGCGTCTACCGCATCTGACTTGACGCCCTGTTCAGACTCGCTTTCGCTTCGGCTGCAGGCCTCATGACCCTTAACCTTGCCAAATACGGTAACTCGTAGGTTCATTATGCAAAAGGCACGCCGTCACACTTTCGTGCTCCGACCGCTTGTAGGCGCACGGTTTCAGGTACTATTTCACTCTTCTGTTCGAAGTGCTTTTCACCTTTCCCTCACGGTACTGGTTCGCTATCGGTCTCTCGGGAGTATTTAGCCTTACCGGATGGTCCCGGCAGATTCACGCAGAATTCCTCGTGTTCCGCGCTACTCAGGATACCACTATGCTTCGTCTTGCTTCGAATACCGGACTGTCACCGTCTATGGTCAGTCTTTCCAGGCTGTTCTTCTCACAAGATTTCTTGCAACGCCGTGGTCCTACAACCCCACACATGCCGTAACATGTGTGGTTTGGGCTCTTCCCCGTTCGCTCGCCACTACTGGGGGAATCATTGTTATTTTCTTTTCCTGCAGGTACTAAGATGTTTCAGTTCCCTGCGTTAGCTCCTTACTATGTAAGGTGATATCCCTTCAGGATATCGGGTTGTCCCATTCGGAGATTCACGGATCAAAGGTTATTTGCACCTCCCCGTGACTTATCGCAGCTTATCACGTCCTTCATCGCCTCCGAGAGCCAAGGCATCCGCCATGCGCCCTTTCCTACTTTCCTTATCACGTGCACGCGCATCTTACGATGCGTGCGGGATGATATATACTTTTAGCTTTCGTACTAAAATTACTTTTGCTTGTTACATCATGTCATAGACCGTTTTTATTGTGGAGAATAACGGATTCGAACCGTTGACCCCCTGCGTGCAAAGCAGGTGCTCTAGCCAGCTGAGCTAATCCCCCGTTTTTTTGCGGCTGCAAAGGTAAGCATTTTCCTTCGTTCCTGCAAAATTTCAAGGAAGTTTTTTCCCTTTCTTCCTTTCGGGTAGTCCCAGGCAGAGTTGAACTGCCGACCTCTACATTATCAGTGTAGCGCTCTAACCAACTGAGCTATAGGACTAGCTTTGTGATTCAGTTCAACCTCGTCTGTACCGACTCGGCTTCATCTTTCTCTCTTTATTTCGTTAAACAAACTCATCTGCAGTACAAGTGGAAACCAACCTTTTCGGTTTCGCTCCAGAAAGGAGGTGTTCCAGCCGCACCTTCCGGTACGGCTACCTTGTTACGACTTAGCCCCAATTACCAGTTTTACCCTAGGGCGCTCCTTGCGGTTACGCACTTCAGGTACCCCCGGCTTTCATGGCTTGACGGGCGGTGTGTACAAGGCCCGGGAACGTATTCACCGCGCCGTGGCTGATGCGCGATTACTAGCGAATCCAGCTTCGTGGAGTCGGGTTGCAGACTCCAGTCCGAACTGAGAGCGGCTTTAGGGATTGGCATCCTGTCGCCAGGTAGCTGCCTTCTGTACCGCCCATTGTAACACGTGTGTAGCCCCGGACGTAAGGGCCGTGCTGATTTGACGTCATCCCCACCTTCCTCACATCTTACGATGGCAGTCCCGCCAGAGTCCTCAGCTTTAACTGTTAGTAACTGGCGGCGAGGGTTGCGCTCGTTATGGCACTTAAGCCGACACCTCACGGCACGAGCTGACGACAACCATGCAGCACCTTCACAAAGGTCCGAAGACTAACCTGTTTCCAGATTATTCCTTTGCAATTTAAGCCCGGGTAAGGTTCCTCGCGTATCATCGAATTAAACCACATGTTCCTCCGCTTGTGCGGGCCCCCGTCAATTCCTTTGAGTTTCACCGTTGCCGGCGTACTCCCCAGGTGGGATACTTAACGCTTTCGCTAAGCCGCTGACCGTATATCGCCAACAGCGAGTATCCATCGTTTACCGTGTGGACTACCAGGGTATCTAATCCTGTTTGATACCCACACTTTCGAGCATGAACGTCAGTTACGGCTTAGTGTGCTGCCTTCGCAATCGGAGTTCTTCGTGATATCTAAGCATTTCACCGCTACACCACGAATTCCGCACACCTCAACCGCACTCAAGGACGCCAGTATCAACTGCAATTTTAAGGTTGAGCCCCAAACTTTCACAGCTGACTTAACGACCCGTCTGCGCTCCCTTTAAACCCAATAAATCCGGATAACGCTCGCATCCTCCGTATTACCGCGGCTGCTGGCACGGAGTTAGCCGATGCTTATTCATAAGGTACATACAAGCTCCCACACGTGGGAGGTTTTATTCCCTTATAAAAGAAGTTTACAATCCGTAGGACCTTCATCCTTCACGCTACTTGGCTGGTTCAGACTCTCGTCCATTGACCAATATTCCTCACTGCTGCCTCCCGTAGGAGTTTGGACCGTGTCTCAGTTCCAATGTGGGGGACCTTCCTCTCAGAACCCCTATCCATCGTAGGCTAGGTGGGCCGTTACCCCGCCTACTACCTAATGGAACGCATCCCCATCGTACACCGATAAATCTTTAATCTTAATTACATGTGTGCTTAAGATACCATCAGGTATTAATCTTTCTTTCGAAAGGCTATCCCTGAGTGTACGGAAGGTTGGATACGTGTTACTCACCCGTGCGCCGGTCGCCATCAATTGAAGCAAGCTTCAATCATGCTGCCCCTCGACTTGCATGTGTTAAGCCTGTAGCTAGCGTTCATCCTGAGCCAGGATCAAACTCTTCATTGTAAAATATTTTTACTACCCTTTCGGGCATGTTTTGTCTCTGTTCAGGAAACCGATTTTTTCATTTTCCTTGTTTCCAAGGGTTATTGACGGTTGTCTTCCGTTCATCCCATATATACATTATATATAGGACTACTTCTTGTACTACATCCTAGTCTGTTTATCTAAAGTCTTTCAAAGAACTATCTTTTCTCAAGCTCCCGTTTCAGCGGGAAAGCGTTTGCAAAGGTAAGGCGTTTTTTCGTAACCTCCAAATTTTTTCAAAGTTTTTTTTGAAAAAATTTTTCAGAAGGTTTTCAGAAGGCGTGCGGCTTATCCTTTCTCGCTCCCTTGCACATCCGCAAGGTAAGATACTCGGTGCAGCATCCGGCACTCTCTTCCATAGCCTCAGCTTTACTCAGTCTGTCATCTTCAGCGGCTCTCCCTCTCGAAAGCGGTTGCAAAGGTACAGACTTTTTCCTTTTCTGCAACTTTTACCACACACTTTTTTGCAATATTTTTTCAGG